>NZ_JBLVOL010000054.1:24918-30324 GCF_053543755.1 Achromobacter semiaridum
CCCCCCGCCGCGAAGGCGTCAGGCCTGAGGCTTTTTACGGGCGCGGAGCAACTCGTCCAGCACCAGCAGCACGGCGCCGCAGCTGATTCCCACGTCGGCCAGGTTGAAGGCCGGAAAGTAGGACTCGTTCCAGTAGAACAGCAGAAAGTCCACCACGTGGCCATAGGCAACGCGGTCAATGACGTTGCCGATGGCGCCGCCCAGGATCAGCGTCAGCGCCAGGCTGAAGCGCGGCTGCCCATGGGTGCGGCGCAAGATGATCGTGATGACCACGGCGGCCACGCAGCCCAGGCCGGTGAACAACCAGCGCTGCCAGCCTTCCTCGGACGCCAGGAAGCTGAACGCGGCGCCGCGGTTGTACATCAGCGTGAAGTCGAACACCGGCAGCACGTTGACGCGTTCGCCATACTGGAACGAGGTGTTGAAGTACACCTTGGTCAGTTGGTCCAGCACGATGATCAGCAGCGCCAGCGCCAGCCAGCCCCCCACGCGCGCGGGCGCGGCGCGCGGGGCGGGGGCGCCCGAGGCTCCGGTGTCGGAGGGGCGGGCCATGTTCATGCCTTGTCGCGGGCTTCGCCCGAACCGAACAGGTTCGACACGCAACGGCCGCAGATCTCGGGATGATCCGCGTCCTGGCCCACGTCCAGGCGCCAATGCCAGCAGCGTTCGCACTTCTTGTGCGCCGACGGCGTGACGTCGATGCGAGTTTCGCCGTCGCCCGGGTGCACGGTGGCGCGCGACACGATCAGCACAAAGCGCAGGTCGTCGCCCAGGCTGGCCAGCAGTTGCTGGTCGTCGCCGTTGGCGTAAAGGTCCACTTCGGCCTGCAACGACGAACCGATCTCGCCCGCCGTGCGCACCTCTTCCAGCTTGCGCTGGACTTCAGCACGGATGGCGCGCAGGCGCGACCACTTGGCGGACAGCGCTTCGGCGTCGGCAAACGGCGGCAACGCGTGGTAGACCTCGGTGAAGATGGTCGTGCGCGCGGCGTCGGCCTGATGCTTGAGGGCGGAGCCAACCAGTTCCTTCCAGGCCTCTTCGGCAGTAAAGGACAGAACCGGGGCCATCAGCTTGAGCAGCGTCTGGGTGATGTCCAGCAGCGCCGTCTGGGCCGAGCGGCGCGCCACGCTGCCCGGAGCCGACGTGTACAGGCGGTCTTTCAGGATGTCCAGGTAGAACGCGCCCAGGTCTTCCGAGCAGAACGTCTGCAAGCGCGAGACCGCCGGGTGGAAGTCGTAGCGTTCATAGTTGGCCTGCACTTCGGCCTGCATCTGCGCCGTCATGGTCAGCGCGTAGCGGTCGATTTCGAACAGGTCGCCGTAGGGCACGGCTTGCGACACGGCGTCAAAGTCGGCCACGTTGGCCAGCAGGAAACGCAGCGTGTTGCGGATGCGGCGGTAGCCTTCGACCACGCGCTTCAGGATTTCGTCCGAAATGGACAGTTCGCCTGAATAGTCGGTGGAGGCCACCCACAAGCGCAGGATTTCCGCGCCCAGCGAATCCGATACCTTTTGCGGGGCGATCACGTTGCCCACCGACTTGCTCATCTTGCGGCCCTGGCCGTCCACGACGAAGCCGTGCGTCAGCAGCGCCTTGTAGGGCGGTTGGCCGTACAGCATGCAACCGGTCAGCAGCGACGAGTGAAACCAGCCGCGATGCTGGTCCGAACCTTCCAGGTACAGGTCGGCCGGCCAGCCCAGTTCGGCGCCGTGCGAGCCGGCGAAGTCGCCGTCCTTGCCGCCCAGCACCGTGGCGTGCGTGCTGCCGGAATCGAACCAGACATCAAGTGTGTCGCGGTTTTTTTCGTATTGGTCGGCTTCGTCGCCAAGCAGGTCGCGCGGTTCAAGCGCTTGCCAGGCTTCAATGCCGCCTTGCTCGACGCGCTGCGCCACCTGTTCCAGCAATTCGGTCGTGCGCGGATGCAGTTCGCCGGTTTCCTTGTGCACGAAGAACGCCATCGGCACGCCCCACTGGCGCTGACGCGACAGCGTCCAGTCCGGGCGGTTCGCGATCATGGCGTGCAGGCGGGCGCGGCCCCAGGCCGGGTAGAAGGCCGTGGCGTCGATGCCGGCCAGCGCCGATTCGCGCAAGGTCGGGCCGCCGTCTTTCGGGGCCACGTCCATGCCGGCGAACCATTGGCTGGTGGCGCGGTAGATGATCGGCGTCTTGTGGCGCCAGCAGTGCATGTAGCTGTGCTTGTGCTTTTCGACGTGCATCAGCGCGCCCGCTTCGGTCAGCGCCTCGACAATCTTGGGGTTGGCGTCCCAGATGGACAAGCCGCCGAACAGCGCCAGGCTGTCCACGTACTTGCCGTCGCCCATGACGGGGCTGATGAAGTCGGTGTCTTTCATGCCGTGCGCCTTGCACGACACAAAGTCCTCAATACCGTAGGCCGGGGCCGAGTGCACGACGCCCGTGCCCGAGTCGGCCGTGACGTAGTCGCCCAGGTAGACGGGGGCGCGGCGGTCGTAGGCCGGGTTGAACTGCGCCAACGGATGGCGGAATTCGATTTCGGACAGCGCTTCGCCGGGCGCCGTCGCGATGATCTCGCCTTCCAGGTTCCACGATTTCAGGCAGGCTTCAACGCGGTCTTTAGCCACCAGCAGCAGCGGGCCGAACTTGGGCGCGGGCGACACGCGCACCAGCGCGTATTCGAGTTCCGGATGTACGTTCAGCGCCTGGTTGGACGGGATGGTCCAGGGCGTGGTCGTCCAGATGACGATGGCGCCGTTGTCCACCGATTCCAGCCCGAAAGCCGCCGCCAGCTTGGCCGGTTCAGCGAACGGGAAGGCCACGTCAACGGCGGGGTCGACGCGGTCGGCGTATTCGACTTCGGCTTCGGCCAGTGCCGAACCGCAGTCAAAACACCAGTTCACGGGCTTCAGGCCACGGAACACATAGCCCTTGTCCAGGATGCGGCCCAACGCACGGATTTCGTCGGCTTCATTGCTGAAGTTCATCGTCATGTACGGGCGATCCCATTCGCCCAGCACGCCCAGACGCTTGAAATCCTTGCGCTGGCGGTCGATCTGCTCAAGCGCGTAGGCGCGAGCCTTCGACTGCACTTCGGCCACGGGCAGGTGCTTGCCGTATTTCTTTTCGATCTGGATTTCGATCGGCATGCCGTGGCAATCCCAGCCAGGCACATAGTGCGCGTCGTAGCCGGCCATGTTGCGGCTCTTGACGATGATGTCCTTCAGGATCTTGTTGACCGCGTGGCCGATGTGAATGTCGCCGTTCGCATAGGGCGGGCCGTCGTGCAGCACGAAGCGCGGCCGGCCGCGGCGGGCCGCACGGATCGCCTGGTAGACGTGGTTTTCCTCCCACTGCGAAATCCAGGCGGGCTCGCGCTTGGCAAGGTCGCCCCGCATGGGGAAGGGGGTATCGGGCAGGTTGAGGGTCTTTTTATAGTCCATGAACGGCAAAATAGGCGCGCGCGTTTCGCGCGTCTTCGGCGATGGCGGCAGTCAGGGAAGGGAGGTCAGGAAATTTTTCTTCGTCCCGCAGCTTGTGCAGGAATTCGACGCGTACGAGTTTACCGTAAGCATTGATGGTGTCGTCGAGCAGGTGTGACTCAAGTAGCACCCGGCCACGGTCTTCAACAGTTGGGCGCACGCCCAGGCTGGCCACGGCGGGCAACGGCCGGTCGGCCAGGCCATAAACCTGCACCACATAAATGCCCGAGCGCGCGGCGCAGCGTTCCGCCACGCGCAGGTTCATCGTGGGGTAGCCCAGCGTGCGGCCCAATTTCTGGCCGTGGATGACATGGCCGCTGATATGGTACGGATGCCCCAGCAGATGGCGGGCGCGGTCCAGATCGCCCACGGCCAAGGCCGTGCGGACTTCGGAACTGGAAATGCGATGGCCTTGCTGGTCGGTTACGTCGGCCAGCGTCTGCACCTCGAACCCGTGGTGCATGCCGGCTTCACGCAGCAGGTCGATGTCGCCGCTGCGTTTATGGCCAAAGCGGAAGTCTTCGCCCACCAGCAGCCACTTGGTTTGCAGGCCCTGCACCAGCAGGTTTTCAATGAAGGCGTTGGCCGACATCTCGGCCAGTCTGGCGTTGAAGCGCTGCACCACAACTTGGGAAACGCCGTAACGCGCCAGCGCCGACAGCTTGTCGCGCAACCCGGACACCCGGGTCGGCGCCAGTTCGGGGCGTTGGTTCAGGGTGGCGAAGTACTCCCGAGGATGCGGTTCGAACGTCATCACGGAAGGGGTAAGCCCGCGCTCGCGGGCGGCTTCGCAGACGCGCGCCAGCATGGCTTGATGCCCGCGATGGACGCCGTCGAAATTGCCGATCGTCAGCGCGCAAGGAGCGCGCCGGTCGGGCGGAGGCAGGGATCGGTAGATACGCAGCGATGGTTTCACGAGCGAGAGTTTACAATTTTGGATTCCGGGTTTGTTCCAATCCCCCCAATCGTTCACGCGCCGACCGGTTTTCATGGCGCGGGAAGAGGGCGGACAAGCCCGTTGCGCCAAGCGAACCGCGTCCCAGCCGGGCGCGTTGGGGGTCATCATTGGATTCTTTATCTTGCCGGAAACACAACTTTCTAAGCGCCGCCTTGTCATCCTGATTTCAGGGCGGGGCAGCAACATGCAGGCGCTGGCCGAGGCCTGCCGAAATGAGGGCTGGCCAGCTGACATCGCCGCCGTCATCGCCAGCCGTCCTGACGCGGGCGGCCTGGAGTGGGCGGCTGCCCAGGGCATTCCCACCGCGGCCCTGTATCACAAGGACTACGCCAGCCGGGATGCTTTCGATGCCGCGCTGGCCGCGGAAATCGACCGCTATGCGCCCGATTACGTCATCCTGGCCGGCTTCATGCGCGTGCTGACGCCGGGTTTCGTCAACCATTACGCCGGGCGGCTGGTCAATATTCACCCGTCGTTGCTTCCGGCGTTTCCCGGCCTGCATACTCACGCCCAAGCGCTGGCGACGGGCGTGCGCGTGCACGGCTGCACCGTGCATTTCGTGACTCCGGTCCTGGACCACGGCCCGATCATTGCGCAGGGCTGTGTGCCGGTTCTGGCCGGTGATACGCCCGACCTGCTTGCCAACCGCGTAGTGGCAGTGGAACATCAGGCTTTTCCGGCTGCCGTGCGTTGGTTGGCGGAAGGCCGGGTTACCCTGACAACCGACCATCGAGTGGACGTGCAGGGGGATCCCGCACGCCTTTTCACCTGGTCGCCGGCCGCCTGAGCGGCCCCGAATCGCATTTACCGGGCGGAACTCCTTCGCCCCACTGGAACACACCATGACTAAACCCCAATCTCCGCGTTCTCGTCCGGCAGGCTCCCCGAGGGCCGCTTCCGAAGGGCGCGACGGTCGGTCCTTTTTCTCGCGTCCCAAGGGCGAAGCCCGCGAGGCGCCGGCCCGCGAGCAGCGTACCGAGCGTGGGCGCGATG
>NZ_JBLVOL010000055.1:0-25454 GCF_053543755.1 Achromobacter semiaridum
TTACTTCAGGATCTTGGCGACGACGCCGGCGCCGACGGTACGACCGCCTTCACGGATAGCGAAACGCAGGCCTTCTTCCATGGCGATGGGAGCCAACAGCTTGACCGTCATGGCCACGTTGTCGCCCGGCAGAACCATTTCCTTGTCGGCCGGCAGCTCGATCGTGCCCGTCACGTCCGTCGTGCGGAAGTAGAACTGGGGACGATAGCCCTGGAAGAACGGAGTGTGACGGCCGCCTTCTTCCTTGGACAGGATGTACACCTCGGACGTGAAGTCCGTGTGCGGGGTGATCGAGCCCGGCTTGGCCAACACTTGGCCGCGCTGGACGTCTTCACGCTTGGTGCCGCGCAGCAAAATGCCCACGTTGTCGCCGGCTTGACCTTGGTCCAGCAGCTTGCGGAACATTTCAACGCCCGTGCAAGTCGTCTTGACCGTCGGCACCAGGCCCACGATTTCGATTTCTTCGCCGACCTTGACGATGCCGCGTTCGATACGGCCCGTCACCACCGTGCCACGACCCGAGATCGAGAACACGTCTTCAACCGGCATCAGGAACGTGCCGTCCACGGCGCGCTCAGGCGTCGGGATGTACGAATCCAGTGCAGCGGCCAAAGCCATGATGGCTTGCTCGCCCAGCTCGCCCTTGTCGCCTTCCAGCGCCAGCTTGGCCGAACCCTTGACGATCGGGGTGTCATCACCCGGGAAGTCGTACTTGGACAGCAGTTCGCGAACTTCCATTTCCACCAGCTCGAGCAGCTCGGCGTCGTCAACCATGTCAGCCTTGTTCAGGAAGACGATGATGTACGGCACGCCAACCTGGCGGCTCAGCAGAATGTGTTCGCGCGTTTGCGGCATCGGGCCGTCAGCGGCCGACACAACCAGAATCGCGCCGTCCATTTGCGCCGCGCCCGTGATCATGTTCTTCACATAGTCAGCGTGGCCCGGGCAGTCAACGTGAGCGTAGTGACGCGCTTCGGTTTCGTACTCGACGTGGGCGGTGTTGATCGTGATGCCGCGAGCCTTTTCTTCAGGAGTCGCATCGATCTGGTCGTAGCCCTTGGCTTCGCCACCGAACTTGTTCGACAGAACGGTCGTGATAGCTGCCGTCAACGTCGTTTTGCCGTGGTCAACGTGACCAATCGTACCCACGTTCACGTGCGGCTTGGTACGTTCAAACTTGCCTTTTGCCATGATCTCTATCCTTTAACTTTCAAGGAAACTTGAATCTGCCAGGCCACCCGGATGGGCGGACCTGGCTAGGGTTATTTACTTGGCCCGAGCGGCGATGACTTCGTCAGCGACGTTCTTGGGAGCCTCGGAGTAATGCTTGAATTCCATCGTGTACGTGGCACGACCTTGCGTCAACGAACGCAGGTTCGTGGCGTAACCGAACATCTCGGCCAGGGGAACTTCAGCCTTGATGGTCTTGCCGCCACCGACCATGTCGTCCATGCCTTGGACCATGCCGCGACGCGAGGACAGATCGCCCATCACGGTACCAGCGTAGTCTTCCGGCGTTTCGACTTCAACGGCCATCATCGGTTCCAGCAGCACGGGGCTGGCCTTGCGCAGACCTTCCTTGAATGCCATGGAGCCGGCCATCTTGAACGCGTTTTCGTTCGAGTCCACATCGTGGTACGAACCGAAGAACAGCGTGCACTTGACGTCGACGATCGGGTAGCCAGCCAACACGCCCGAAGGCAGCGTTTCCTGAATGCCCTTGTCCACCGCGGGGATGTATTCGCGAGGAACCACACCGCCCTTGATGGCGTCCACGAATTCGTAGCCACCGCCAGGAGGCAACGGCTCGACCTTCAGCACCACGTGACCGTACTGGCCACGGCCGCCCGACTGCTTGACGAACTTGCCTTCAACTTCGTCGCAGGTCTTGCGGATGGTTTCACGGTAGGCCACTTGCGGCTTGCCGACGTTGGCTTCAACGCCGAACTCACGCTTCATGCGGTCGACCAGAATTTCCAGGTGAAGCTCGCCCATACCCGAAATGATGGTTTGGCCGGATTCTTCGTCGCTGCGCACGCGGAACGACGGATCTTCCTGAGCCAGACGCGACAGCGCCAGACCCATCTTTTCCTGGTCAGCCTTCGACTTCGGTTCCACGGCCTGCGAAATCACGGGCTCGGGGAAAATCATGCGTTCGAGCAAGATGTGCGAATCGGTGTCGCACAGCGTTTCGCCGGTGGTCACGTCTTTCAGACCCACCACGGCGGCGATGTCGCCTGCCAACACTTCCTTGATTTCTTCGCGGTTGTTCGCGTGCATCTGCAGAATGCGGCCGATACGTTCTTTCTTGCCCTTGATGGGGTTGTAGACCGTGTCGCCCGACTTCAGGACGCCCGAGTAAACGCGCACGAAGGTCAATTGACCCACGAACGGATCGCTCATCAGCTTGAATGCCAGTGCCGAGAACTTCTCGCCGTCGTCCGCTTCACGCGTGACGGGATTGCCATCGTCGTCCTGGCCGTCAACCGCGGGAATGTCCACGGGCGAAGGCAGGTAGTCGATGACCGCGTCCAGCATGCGCTGCACGCCCTTGTTCTTGAAGGCGGTGCCGCACAGCATCGGCTGGATTTCGCCAGCGATGGTGCGTTGGCGAATGGCCAGGTTGATTTCGGCTTCTTCCAAGGAACCCGTTTCCAGGTACTTGTTCATCAGCTCTTCCGACGACTCAGCGGCGGCTTCAACCAGCTTTTCACGCCATTCGTTGGCCAGGCCTTCCAGCTCGGCGGGAATATCGTGGTAGTCGAACTTGATGCCTTGGCTGGCTTCGTCCCAAATGATCGCCTTCATCTTGACCAGGTCGACCACGCCTTGGAACGTGTCTTCGGCACCGATCGGGATCACGATCGGCACGGGATTGGCGCGCAGGCGGTTCTTCAGCTGGTCATAGACCTTGAAGAAGTTGGCGCCGGTGCGGTCCATCTTGTTGACGAAGGCCAGACGCGGCACGCCGTACTTGTTGGCTTGGCGCCAAACGGTTTCGGACTGCGGCTGAACGCCACCCACCGCGCAATAGACCATGCAAGCACCGTCCAGGACGCGCATGGAACGTTCCACCTCAATGGTGAAGTCCACGTGACCCGGGGTGTCGATGATGTTGATGCGGTGTTCGGGATAGTTCTTCGCCATGCCACGCCAAAACGCCGTCGTAGCTGCCGACGTAATGGTGATGCCACGCTCTTGCTCTTGTTCCATCCAGTCCATGGTGGCTGCGCCATCATGCACTTCGCCAATCTTGTGATTGACGCCGGTGTAGAACAGGATACGTTCGGTCGTGGTGGTTTTCCCTGCATCGATGTGCGCAGAGATACCAATGTTGCGATAGCGCTCGATCGGGGTTTTGCGGGCCATGGTGGATTAGTCCTTAAATTACCAGCGGAAATGGCTGAAGGCCTTGTTGGCCTCTGCCATCTTGTGCGTGTCTTCGCGCTTCTTCATCGCGGCGCCACGACCTTCGGAGGCGTCGATCAGTTCGCCAGCAAGACGCAGATCCATCGACTTCTCGCCACGCTTCTTAGCGGCTTCACGGAGCCAACGCATAGCCAGGGCCAGGCGGCGCACGGGGCGCACTTCAACCGGCACTTGGTAGTTGGCACCGCCAACGCGGCGGCTCTTCACTTCGACGATCGGCTTGATGTTGTTGATCGCCAGGCTGAAAACTTCGATCGGCTCTTTGCCGGTCTTGGTTTGCACTTGCTCGAGGGCACCGTAGACGATGCGCTCGGCGACGGCCTTCTTACCGTCCAGCATGACGACGTTCATGAACTTGGCGAGCTCGACGCTGCCGAACTTGGGATCGGGCAGAATCTCGCGCTTGGGTACTTCGCGACGACGGGGCATTGTTGCTTCCTTGTGTCTGTTCAGTTGAACCGTGTTTCATTACACGGCCATGGCCGCCCATTGGGACGACCCCTTACGTGCCGCGCTCCTTCCCAAAATCCGGAGGGCGCGGTCGCACTTCCCTAGTGACGGGCTTCCGCCACACGGGGTTACTGCTGACTCGTTATTAAGCCTTCTTCGGGCGCTTGGCGCCGTACTTCGAGCGGGCTTGCTTACGATCCTTGACGCCTTGCAGGTCGAGGGAACCGCGCACGATGTGATAACGCACACCGGGCAAGTCCTTCACACGACCGCCACGCACCAGAACCACCGAGTGCTCTTGCAGGTTGTGGCCTTCACCGCCGATGTACGAAATGACTTCGTAACCGTTGGTCAGACGCACTTTGGCAACCTTGCGCAGAGCGGAGTTCGGCTTCTTGGGGGTGGTGGTGTACACGCGAGTGCACACGCCGCGGCGTTGCGGGCAGTTTTCGAGCGCGGGGCTCTTGCTTTTGATGATGCTGACTTCGCGCGGCTTGCGCACGAGTTGGCTAATGGTAGGCATGACCTTTGAAATCCCTTTTACGTACCACTGGTAAGTACTTACGTACTCGTCTCCTCAAGCAGTGAATTCTCTCGGAGAAGGCAGTTCGCGCAAAACCGCCTCAAACGTTCATATACGTAAAAGAGCGGGCTTGCCAACAAACCATGACAAACGCACAAAACTGATAGCGGCCGGCATTCAAGGACGAAGTCGCAACTGATGGACCGAAAACCGAAGGCTCGTGACGCACCTGGTTTCAGATCCTGGACTAAGTTCTTGAACTGTTTGCCTTTTGCGTACAGATTTTGCGCGCGAAATAAAGCAGTAAGCCCTTTAGCATAACTGAGATCAAGGCGTACTGTCAAAGTTTTTTGTAAGCCCCCGCACGCCGCGCGTTGGCGACAAAAAGGCGGCGACTTAGGGCCGGCTGGCGCAAAATGGGGTCATGTAGCCGGACGGATCCGACCCTTTGAAACACGCCAAGCCGTACTCGTCGGACGTTGCCGTCCTGGGGTAAACCATGAGTATTTTTTGGCCTACCGCGCAGTGTAGCCCCAGGCGCGGGCTAATGGTCGGCGAACAAGTAACCGCTGCCGTAGACGGTGCGGATGGGCAACATCACGCCGGCCAATTCCGCCTTGCGCCGCAGCCGGCTGACGATCACGTCGATGCTGCGCGATCCGCTTGATCGCACGCCGCCGCCTTCCACCCGAAGCTCGTCGCCCAGTTCCGAGCGTCCCACTGCCCTGCCCGCCACTTCCAGCAATGAGCGCACGATAAGGCGCTCGTTAGCCGACAGCGAAATCGTGGCGCCCGACGGGGCGGCCAGCGTCCACCCCTGGTCGCGCAATTCCCATTGGCCGGTGACCGGCTCCTCGTTGACCTGGTCGGCTGGGGTTGCGGGCAGGCGGCGCGCCAGCGCCAACAGGATGCAGGACAGTTCGCGCGGATCCTGGGGTTCCGGCAGACAGGCGTCGGCGCCGCTCTGCAAGCAACGCAGCCGGCTGTCCACGGACATGCCCCGGCCGGTGACCACGATTCCCATCGACGAAGATCCGTGCAAGCGGGCAACCAGGGCATAACCGATTTCGCCCATCGCCCCCACATCGAGGATCACGGCATCGTAGGTGCCGCTATTGAGCAACCCGAAAAGCTCAAGGGATGTCGAACATCCGCGCGCGGAAATTCCAGCTTGCAGCAAGGCGGACACGGCGGCGTTTTGGGCGACCTCGTCCGGCGACATCACAAGTATGCGCAATTGATTCATAGCTAATTCCACCTCTGACCCGAGCCCGCGCACCCGACGTTTGTAACGTCGGCGCAGGGGACGGTTGAGACAGTGTGGCGCGGTGTTACGCAACAACTCCAGTCAAGATTCGTTAACTTTGCAATGTTTGACAGTTCTTGCCACAACGTAGCCAGACACGGACCTCAGCGAGTTATCATTCGTTTACACAAATTCGCTCACCTTTGCATCAGGCCGCCAACGCGCGCGCAGAAGTGGCAAAACTCCGCGAGAACTTCCGATGAAAATCGCGTCGCTGGAAGACGATCTAGACCAAGCCCGGCGCATTCACCAAGTGCTGACCGCTGCGGGTTACACGTGCCTCAGTTATCACCAGAGCCGGGACCTGTTGGCCGCGTTGCGCACCGAGAATTTTGATCTGGTGCTGCTGGATTGGCACCTGCCAGACATTGACGGTGACGATGTGGTGCGCTGGCTGCGCGCCAATATCGGTCCGCGCGTACCGGTTATCTTCTTGACCAATCGCTCGTCGGAAGATGATCTGGTCGAAGGGCTGCGCGCGGGCGCCGACGATTACATCGTCAAGCCGCTACGTCCGCTGGAGTTGCTGGCACGCGTGGCAGCGCTGTTGCGACGCAGCCAGATCGCCGAGCCCGCCAAGGATGCAATTGAGGTCGCGCATTACCGCATCGAGCCCGCGGCGCGCGTCATTTCATTGCACGGCGCCCCCGTGTCGCTGGCGCCCAAGGAATTCGAGCTGGCGCTGCTTTTCTTTCGCAACCTGGGCCGGCTGATGTCGCGCGACGTGCTGGCCGAATGCGTCTGGAACCGCGAAATCCCCGCCACGTCCCGCACGCTGGACACGCATCTGTCCAACATCCGTCAAAAGCTCCAGATCCGCCCCGAGCACGGCGTGCGCCTGAGCTCGTCGTATGCCCTTGGCTACCGGTTGGAATTGATAAGCGCCGCTGACGACAGCGTCACCCACCCGTCATAGACGCTACGCGCGCTTTCCTGGAGAACCCGACCTATGAGCCGCTGCCGCGCGCTTTCTTCGCTTGCCCTGCTCTGCTGCCTGACCGTGTCCGGCGTGGCGCATAGCCAGCCCGCGGGCGCATTGGGCGATGACTTCATCTACCGCATCCGCCCGGGTGACACCCTGATAGAGCTGGCCACGCAATACACCCGCAACCAAGCCAACTGGACGCGGCTGCAAACGGTGAACAAGGTCGACAAGCCCGAGCAATTGCCGATCGGCCTTGAACTGCGGATCCCGCTGTCGATGATTCCGGTACGGCCCGCGCCGGCGCGCGTTGTGCATGTCAGCGGGCAAGCGGATGTGAATGGCAAGGCACTGCAAGCGGGAACAAGCGTCTCGGAAGGCAGCAAGGTCGTGACCTCGCCAAACGGCTTTGTCACGTTAGAACTTGCGGACGGATCCAAGCTGACGTTGCCTGCCGGGGGGGCCGTTGAATTGTCCCGGCTGCGCCAGTTTGAAGGCACCGCGCTGACCGACTCGGTCATCAACGTCCAGCGCGGCGGTGTTGAATCCACCGTCGCCCCCACCGGACAAGGCGTGGGCCGTTTTGAAATCCGGACGCCGGTCGCCGTGACCGGCGTGCGCGGCACACGGTTCCGCGTGCAAAGCGGTACCGGCGGCGTGCAAAGCGAAGTGTTGGAAGGCAGCGTGCGCTTGCAAGCGCATGCGCAGGGCACGGCACCCAGCAAGCCGGTCGCGGTGGCTCGTGGCTATGGCGCCGCAGTGCGCAACGACGGCAGCATGTCGGGCGTGCGCCTACTGCTGGCCGCGCCAGAACTCGGCCAGCCCACGCGTCGGGGCGGTGGCGCATGGACGAGCGCGTTCGCACCGGTGCCGGGCGCCCAAAGCTACCTGGTACGTGTTTCGCGCGATGCGGAAGGCGCCCTGCCCGTGTCATCCGAAAGCTTCGCCGCAAACGACATTCAGTTCCGGGCCCCTGGGCCCGGTACGTACTACGTATCCGTGCGCGCGGTCGACGAGCTGGGCTTGCGCGGCCAGGACGCGGTTGCAACGTTCGAAGGCGCAAACCAATTGATGACGTCGTCCGGCCTGGGCGTCAGCAGCGGCAGCGGCGGATTCATCACGCTGACCGAGTACTAGGGCCCACCCATGGCCGAAGCCACCGACGCCCTCGACCGGACCTCGCGCTCAGGGCTGTGGCTGACGGTGATTCTGGGGGTTTTGGCGGCGCTGCTGGGCTTATTGAACGGCTTGGGCCGCGTCGATCAGATACTTTACGACCGCGCCCTCACCCTGACGGGACGACCCGCCGACCCCGACATTCTGATCGTCGCGATCGACGATGTCAGCATAGAGACACTGGGCCGATGGCCATGGCGCCGCGCGATCCACGCCGCCTTGATGGACCGCCTGCAAGGTGCCCGCGCGGTCGGCCTGGACTTGATCTTCGCGGAAAGCGACACGGTCAATCCCAACGACGACGCCATCCTGGCCCAGAGCATTTTGCGCAACGGCAGAACCGTCTTGCCGGAGGTGCTGGACCGCTTGAACAATCCATCGGCCATGTCCTCACCCATTGCCGTCGTGGGCAATGCCGCGGCAGCCAGCGGCTTTATCAACGCGCGCGTAGACCCGGACGGCGTTGTGCGAGAAGCGTCGCTGACCGCCCAGTTCGCGGGCGCGCCCTACATGCACATGGCCCTGTCCATGTTGGACATCGGCGGACAGGCCGACCAGGTGGAACGCCTGCTGCAACGCGCCGCCCCCAGCAGCGACATCCTGATTCCCTACGCCGGCCCGGCGGGTCACATGCGCACCGTTTCGTACCTGGCGGTGCTGCGCGGCGACATCCCGCCTGAAGAATTGCGAGGAAAGTACGTGCTGGTGGGTGCGTGGGCAACGGGGCTGGGTGACGCGTATCCGACACCGGTGTCGCACGACCTTAGCGGAATGTCGGGCGTTGAAATCATCGCCAACCTGATGCAGGCGGGGCGCGACGGCCTGTTCTACCAGCGGCCGGCAGCCGCCTGGAACGCACTGTTTTCTGTTCTACCGGTGTTGCTTGCTTGCCTGGCGCTGTGGCGGCTGTCGCCCAAGCGCGCCCTGCTGGTCAGCATTGCACTGATCGCCTGCGTACTGATCGCGTCGTGGTTGCTACTGGCGTACGCCAGCCTATGGTTCGCGCCGACCGCCGCGCTTGTCGGCGTTGCGCTTTGCTATCCACTGTGGAGCTGGCGCAGCCAGGAAGCCGCCTTGCGCTACATGGACTACGAACTGCGGCGCCTTCAACGTGAATATCCGCCGGTGCTGAACGAAGCGCGGGCCCAGCTCACCGGCCCGAACGCGTCGCTGGAAAGCCGCGTGGGCGAGCTTCAACGTGCATTGGAACGCGTGCGCAACCTGCGGCGCTTCCTGGCTGACGGGCTGGATGGCATGCCCGACGCCACGCTGGTGTTCGACCAGGACGGGCGCATGCAGTTTCGTAACCAGGCGGCGGTCATGTATTTTCAGCGGCTTGGCATGCGGCCACCCCGCGTGGGCCACCCCGCCACGCACTTGTTGGAAAAGACCATATCCGACGCCACGACGCGACAGCGCGTGGCCGACGCGTTGCGCGGCCAACTGCCGACGGACGATTCGACGCGCTGGACCGCCGATCTGGAAGTGCGCGACTACGCCGGTCGGGACCTTATCCTGAAGTGCGCCCCCATCCATACCGCCGAAGGCGATTTTGCCGGCACGGTGGCTACCCTGACCGATATTTCCCGCATTCGCCAGGCCGAGCGCCAGCGCGAAGAGACGCTGCGATTCATATCGCACGACATGCGCGCGCCGCAAAGTTCCATCCTGGCGCTGGTGGAGATGAAGCAGGAAAGTGGCGTGCACGATGGTCAGGGCGAGACGCTGGCGCGCATTGCAACATTGGCCAACCGCACACTGCATCTGGTGGACGACTTCGTGCATCTGACGCGGGCGGAATCCATGACGATCAGCGCCGTCGAGCTTGATCTGGGCAGCCTGCTGCAAGACGGCGTGGACGAGTTCTGGGCATCGGCGCACAAGCGCGGCATTACGCTTCGGCTGCGCACGCCGTTGCCCGTGGCCTACATACGCGGCGACCAGACGCTGTTGATGCGCGCGCTGTGCAACCTGATCGACAACGCGATCAAATACAGTGCGCCTCAGACGTGCATCGAGTGCGCGATCGACGCATCGCCGGGGTTCTGGTGCGTGACCATCCGGGATCAAGGCCAGGGCATCGCCGAGTCCGATCTTGCGCGCCTGTTCGAACCCTTTTCGCGCGTGGGCGTGGAAAACCGGAATGATGTGGGCGGCGCCGGCCTGGGCCTGGCGTTCGTGCGTACCGTGGCCGAGCGCCACGGAGGATCGGTGCAAGTCAGCAGCACGATCGGCGTCGGATCGGTGTTTACCTTTTGCCTGCCCGTCGCGCCGGACGCGGCTTCAGAGGCCGCTGCGCCGGCCGCGGAATCAGCGTGACGGAGCTTGCCCCAGCCCCTACTGGAAAACGTGCGAAATCACCGCGGGCTTGCCGGCCTTGATTTCGATCGTCGCCCGATAAGGTGGCAGGTCTGCATTGCGCAGGACCACCTGGTACTTGCCCGGAATCAGGCGTATTTCCTTGACGGGCGGACTGATTCCGCGTGCCACCCCATTTACCCAGACTTCGCCCCAAGGGCGAATATCCAGTCGCACGGTGACCGGTACTGCCAGAGGCTTGGGTTTGGGCGCTTCTTCGGTCGGCGTCGCTGCGTTTGAAGCGGCCGCGCCTTGCGTCGGAGCCGGCGGGCCGGCGGCAGGCAAAACAGACGGTTCGGCCGGAACGTTTGCCGTCGCGGCGCTATTCTGGATGGGCGGCTGCGTCGTCGATTCCGCTCCCGCTCCCGACACAACTGGCGGCGGTGTCGGCGCCTCTTGCGCAGCGGTGGCAGGCGGCAAGCTGGAAGCGGCAGGCGGCGCCGCAGGCTGCGGCATCGGGCGCACGGCCGGAGGGTTCGGCATGACGACTTCCGAACTGGTGATCAGCGCGTTGGGCGCGCCCGCGCCCCAATGAAACCAGCCATACACCGCCAGGCCGATCAACGCCAGAAGGGCAAGCAAGGCAAGTAGCGGGCGGCGGTTGCGTGCCGGCTTGCGCATTGCCGACGCGGCGGCGGGCGGCACGGAATGACCGTCCGCAGCCGTGGGCTCGTCTTCACTTGCCGCCGGTTCTATGTAGGCGGCCACGCCCAGCAAGGCCGCCATTTCGGCTAGCGTCTGCGGTCGGTCAGCCGGCGACATGGCCAGGCCGCGATCGATCACGGCCAGAAAATCCGGGTTGTATTTCGACAGGCCCAACGAAGTCAGGGGCTCGTAGGAATCAGTTGCCCGACGCTCGGGCGCTGGTCGGGGCCGGTGGCCTGTTACCAATGCATGCATCACGGCGCACAGCGCGTAGATGTCGCTCCACGACCCCCGAGGCCATTCCATCGAATCCGTATAGAGTTCAAACGGTGCAAACCCTGGGGTCGGGCTGCGGCTGGCACGGCGCGAGCGCGCCACGACAAGCTCGGGCAGCAGATGCGCCCGCGCGTTTTCGTCCATGCCCACCGTATCCAGCGTGATATCGCCGCAGATCTCGCCCTGAGCGTGCAAGGCGATCAGGGACGGCAGCAGGTCGGAGACCAGCCGCTTGATACGCGATTCCGGCACACCACCCGCCATGCTGGCGGCAATAGCGCTAAGTGGACGCAAAGCCAGGGGCGCGGCGCCAGAGAAAGGGCCACGCGGCGTAAGCAGGCCGGTGGACGTAGACATCATGGGAATTGCGCTCATGCGCGGACTGGTGCGAAGATGGAATAGCGTGAATATTATCCAATTCGCAACACCAGGACATTGCCGAAAATGTCCGAGCGCATCAGGCTGTGGCACGATGGCGTTTCACCCATTCTTCCTACCCCCCTTATAAGCTATGAAAAATCGCCTTCTGAGCAGTCTGCTCGGCGCGACAGTGATGCTGGCGGGCTGCGCCGGGATCTCGTCCCAGAAACCGGAAAGCCCCCCCACCGCCGACGCCCTGGCGCAATTGCAACAAGTCCGGGACACCTACGGCGCGGGCCGGTATGGGGAAGTCATCCGAACGGTCGCCACCTCGGATACCTTGGCCTCATCCACCAAAGCCGTCCGCATCGAAGCTTACAAGTTGCAGGCGTTCAGCTATTGCGTCAGCCGCTACACCCAATTGTGCGAAGACAGCTTCGCCCGGATCCTGGCGCTGGACCCTGCATTCGAACTCGCTCCCAACGAAGCCGGCCATCCGTCCTGGGGGCCCGTCTTCCAACGCGCCCGCAGCCAGGCAGCCAGATAATCGCTACCTGCCCGGGAATAAAAAAAGGCCGCTGATTCGCATCAGCGGCCTTTTTGCTTGCAGCCCCCGCGCCAACCCAGCGCGCGGGAAACTGTACGGGATTCCGCTTATTCGGCGGAATCGTCCGTGCCGGCGTCGGAAGCCGGGGCCTGATCGTCCGCACCCACCGTAACCGGCGAGTCTTCGAACGGGTTGGCCTGCTGGCGAGCGGCTTCGCGTTCCGCGGCCTCCAGCTCTTCCTTGTCGCGGCGTGCGTGGTGGTAAGCCAGGCCGGTACCCGCCGGGATGAGGCGGCCGACGATGACGTTTTCCTTCAGGCCACGCAGATCGTCGCGCTTGCCCATGATGGCGGCTTCGGTCAGGACACGCGTGGTTTCCTGGAACGAAGCGGCCGAAATGAACGAGTCGGTCGACAGCGAGGCCTTCGTGATACCCAGCAGCACGTTGTCGTAGGTTGCCGGGATGCGGTCTTCGGCAGCCATGCGATCGTTGGCGTTCAGCAGTTCAGAGCGCTCGACTTGCTCGCCCGGGATGAACTCGGTGTCACCAGCGTCAACGATGTTCACACGACGCAGCATCTGACGAACAATCACTTCGATGTGCTTGTCGTTGATCTTCACGCCTTGCAGACGGTACACGTCCTGCACTTCGTCGACGATGTACGTCGCCAGCTTCTCGATGCCTTGCAGGCGCAGGATGTCGTGAGGATCGGCCGGGCCGTCCACGATCATTTCGCCCTTGTTCACCACTTGGCCGTCGTGCACCAGAACCTGCTTTTCCTTCGGAATCAGGAACTCGTGGCTCACGCCTTCCAGGTCGGTGATGACCAGACGCTGCTTGCCCTTCGTGTCCTTACCGAACGACACCGTACCGGTAACGTCGGCGAGCATGCCGGCGTCCTTCGGCGAACGGGCTTCGAACAGTTCTGCCACACGCGGCAGACCGCCGGTAATGTCGCGGGTCTTTTGCGATTCTTGCGGAATACGCGCCAGAACTTCACCCACGGCAACCTGCTGGCCGTCACGCACGGTAATCAGCGCGCCCACCGGGAACGAGATGTTCACCGAGTGATCGGTGCCGGCGATCTTGACGTCTTCGCCGGCCTCGTTGACCAGCTTGATCTGCGGACGCATGACGATCTTGCCGCCACGGGTCTTCGGCGTGATGACGACGAGCGTCGACAGGCCGGTGACTTCGTCCACCTGCTTGGCAACGGTCACGCCTTCTTCGATGTTCTCGAAGCGGACGGCGCCACCGTATTCCGACACGATCGGACGGGTCAGCGGGTCCCACGTCGCCAGACGCGCGCCAGCCTTCACGGCTTCGCCATCGCCCACCAGCACGGTCGCGCCGTACGGGATCTTGTGGCGTTCGCGTTCGCGGCCGTTGTCATCGAAGATCGCCAGTTCGCCCGAGCGCGAAATCGCAACGCGTTCGCCCTTGGCGTTCGTGACATAGCGCATCGTGCTGGCAAAGCCAACCAGACCGCTGGACTTCGTTTCCACCGCGCTGGCCAGGGCCGAACGCGACGCGGCGCCGCCGATGTGGAACGTACGCATCGTGAGCTGCGTGCCCGGTTCACCGATGGACTGGGCAGCGATAACGCCCACTGCCTCGCCTTGGTTGACCGGCGAACCGCGACCCAGATCGCGGCCGTAGCAGTGTGCGCACAGACCGTGACGCGTTTCGCACGTCAGCGGGGTGCGGACCTTGACTTCGTCCACGCCGATGCGGTCGATGGTGTCGACCAGATCTTCGTCCAGCAGGGTGCCGGCAACGATGGCCGTTTCCTGCGTGTCCGGGTTGATGATGTCCACGGCGGCAACACGACCCAGGATGCGGTCGCGCAGCGGTTCGATGACTTCACCACCTTCCACCAGGGCCTTCATGTTGTAGCCCAGCGACGTACCGCAATCGTCCTCGGTGATCACCAAGTCTTGCGTCACGTCGACCAGACGACGAGTCAGGTAACCCGAGTTCGCGGTCTTCAGTGCCGTATCGGCCAGACCCTTACGCGCGCCGTGAGTCGAGATGAAGTACTGAAGCACGTTCAGACCTTCACGGAAGTTCGCGGTAATGGGCGTTTCGATAATCGAGCCGTCCGGCTTGGCCATCAGGCCGCGCATACCGGCCAGCTGGCGGATCTGGGCGGCCGAACCGCGGGCGCCCGAGTCAGCCATCATGTAGATCGAGTTGAACGATTCCTGGCGCACTTCTTCGCCATGACGGTTCACAACCGGCTCGGTGGCCAGTTGTTCCATCATGGCCTTGCCGACCTTGTCGCCAGCCTTGCCCCAGATGTCCACAACGTTGTTGTAGCGTTCCTGGGACGTGACCAGACCCGACGAGTACTGCTTGTCGATTTCCTTCACTTCGCGGCTGGCTTCGGCCAGGATGCCTTCCTTGGCGGTCGGGATCAGCATGTCGCCCATGGCGATCGAGATACCACCGCGCGTGGCCAGCTTGAAGCCGGACTGCATCAGCTTGTCGGCGAAGATCACCGTGTCGCGCAGGCCGCAACGGCGGAACGACTGGTTGATCAGGCGCGAGATTTCCTTCTTCTTCAGGGCCTTGTTCAGGACCGTGAAGGGCAGACCCTTCGGCAGAATCTCGGACAGCAGCGCGCGGCCGACCGTCGTTTCATGACGGCGGATCACGGGTTGCCATTCGCCAGCCTCGTCGCGCTCGTGCTCTTTCAGACGCACGGTCACGCGGGATTGCAGTTCGACTTCGCCGTTGTCATAGGCGCGCTGCACTTCAGCGACGTCGGTGAAGAAAATGCCTTCGCCGCGGCCGTTGATGCGCTCACGCGTCGTGTAGTACAGACCCAACACGATGTCTTGGGACGGCACGATCGACGGTTCGCCGTTGGCCGGGAACAGCACGTTGTTGGACGCCAGCATCAGCGTGCGCGCTTCCAGTTGGGCTTCCAGCGACAGCGGCACGTGGACAGCCATCTGGTCACCGTCGAAGTCGGCGTTGAACGCCGCGCAAACCAGCGGGTGCAGCTGGATGGCCTTGCCTTCGATCAGGACCGGCTCGAACGCCTGGATGCCCAAACGGTGCAGCGTGGGGGCACGGTTCAGCATGACCGGGTGTTCGCGGATGACTTCTTCCAGGATGTCCCAGACCACCGGTTCCTGGCTTTCCACCAGCTTCTTGGCAGCCTTGATGGTCGTGGCCAGGCCCATCATCTCCAGACGATTGAAGATGAACGGCTTGAACAGTTCCAGGGCCATCAGCTTGGGCAGACCGCACTGATGCAGCTTGAGCTGCGGGCCCACCACGATGACCGAACGGCCCGAGTAGTCGACGCGCTTGCCCAGCAGGTTCTGACGGAAACGACCGCTCTTGCCCTTGATCATGTCGGCCAGGGACTTCAGCTGGCGCTTGTTGGCGCCCGTCATGGCCTTGCCACGGCGGCCGTTGTCCAGCAGCGAGTCAACGGCTTCCTGCAGCATCCGCTTTTCGTTGCGCAGGATGATTTCCGGCGCCTTGAGCTCCAGCAGGCGCTTCAAGCGGTTGTTGCGGTTGATGACGCGGCGGTACAGGTCGTTCAGGTCGGAGGTCGCGAAGCGGCCGCCGTCCAGCGGCACCAGCGGACGCAGGTCCGGCGGCAGCACGGGCAGCACTTCCATGACCATCCACTCGGCCTTGATGCCCGACTTCTGGAAGCCTTCCAGCACCTTCAGGCGCTTGGAGATCTTCTTGATCTTGGCTTCAGAGCTGGTGGCCTTCAACTCGCCGCGCAGCGTTTCCACTTCGCGGTCGATGTCGATGGTGCGCAGCAGTTCGCGCACGGCTTCCGCGCCCATCAGGGCACGGAAATCGTCGCCGTATTCTTCGGTCTTGGCGAGGAAATCGTCGTCCGACATGATCTGGCCGCGCTTGAGCGGCGTCATGCCAGGTTCGATCACGCACCAGGCTTCGAAGTACAGAACGCGTTCGATGTCGCGCAGGGTCATGTCGAGCACCATGCCCAGACGCGACGGCAGGCTCTTCAAGAACCAGATGTGCGCGACGGGGCTGGCCAGCTCGATGTGGCCCATGCGTTCACGGCGAACCTTGGCAACGGTAACTTCAACGCCGCACTTTTCGCAGATCACGCCACGATGCTTCAGGCGCTTGTACTTGCCGCACAAGCACTCGTAGTCTTTGATCGGGCCAAAGATCTTGGAGCAGAACAGACCGTCGCGTTCAGGCTTGAACGTGCGGTAGTTGATGGTCTCGGGCTTGCGAACTTCGCCGTAAGACCACGAACGGATCTTCTCGGGCGAGGCGATGCCGATCTTGATGGCATCGAATTGCTCGTCTTGCGAGACTTGCTTAAATAGGTCGAGTAGCGCTTTCATTAGTTACGCTCCAAATCCATGTCCAGGGCCAACGAGCGGATTTCCTTCACCAGCACGTTGAACGATTCCGGCATGCCGGCGTCGATGACGTGGTCGCCCTTGACGATGTTTTCGTATACCTTGGTACGGCCGGTGATGTCGTCCGACTTCACCGTCAGCATTTCTTGCAGGGTGTACGCGGCGCCGTATGCTTCCAGCGCCCACACTTCCATTTCCCCGAAACGCTGACCACCGAACTGCGCCTTACCACCCAGCGGCTGCTGCGTGACCAGCGAGTACGGACCCGTCGAACGCGCGTGCATCTTGTCGTCGACCAAGTGGTGCAGCTTCAGGTAGTGCATGTAGCCAACCGTCACGGGGCGCTCGAATTTCTCGCCCGTGCGGCCGTCAAACAGCCATGCCTGCGTACGCGAAGGCGTCAGTGCCATGCGCTCGGCGACGTCGTCCGGATAGGCCAGCTCCAGCATCGTGGTGATTTCCTCTTCGGTCGCGCCGTCGAAGACGGGCGTCGCGAACGGCACGCCGTTCTTGAGGTTCTGGGCCATTTCCATGACTTCTTCGTCGGTCAGCTCGTCGATGCGGGCGCCGGAACCGGTCGTGTTGTAGACCTTGTCCAGGTAGGCACGGACGTTCTTGACCTGCGCAGTGCGCTCGTCGCGCAGCAGATCGGCAATGCGGTGGCCCACGCCCTTGGCAGCCCAGCCCAAGTGCACTTCCAGCACCTGACCGACGTTCATCCGCGAGGGCACGCCCAGCGGGTTCAGAACGATGTCGGCCGGCGTGCCGTCAGCCATGTGCGGCATGTCTTCCACCGGGGTGATACGCGAGACCACGCCCTTGTTACCGTGACGGCCTGCCATCTTGTCGCCAGGTTGCAGACGACGCTTCACGGCCAGGTAGACCTTGATCATCTTCAGCACGCCCGGGGGCAGCTCGTCGCCCTGCGTCAGCTTCTTGCGCTTCTCTTCGAAGGCCAGATCAAACTGGTGACGCTTTTGCTCCAGCGATTCCTTGGCTTGCTCCAGCACGACAGCGTGCGGCTCATCGGCCAGACGGATGTCGAACCACTGCCAGCGGTCCAGATCAGCCAGGTAAGCCTTGGTGATCGTGGCGCCCTTGGCCAGCTTGCGCGGGCCGCCGTTGACGGTCTTGTTGACCAGCATCTTTTCGATACGGTCGAACTGGTCGTTTTCAACGATGCGCAGCTGGTCGTTCAGGTCTTGGCGATAGCGGCGCAGTTCATCGTCAATGATGGACTGGGCGCGCTTGTCGCGCACGATGCCTTCACGCGTGAACACTTGCACGTCGATCACGGTGCCGGTCATGCCCGAAGGCACGCGCAGCGAGGTGTCCTTAACGTCGGACGCCTTTTCACCGAAGATGGCGCGCAGCAGCTTTTCTTCCGGCGTCAGCTGGGTTTCGCCCTTGGGCGTGACCTTGCCGACCAGCACGTCGTCGGCGCTGACTTCGGCGCCGATGTACGTGATGCCCGAATCGTCCAGACGGTTCAGTTGCGTCTCAGCCAGGTTGCTGATGTCGCGCGTGATTTCTTCCGGACCCAGCTTCGTGTCGCGGGCGACAACCGTCAGTTCCTCGATGTGGACCGAGGTGTAGCGGTCATCGGCAACAACCTTTTCGGAGATCAAGATCGAATCTTCGAAGTTGTAGCCGTTCCACGGCATGAACGCGATCAGCATGTTCTGACCCAGGGCGAGTTCGCCCAGGTCGGTCGATGCGCCGTCAGCCAGCACGTCGCCCTTGGCGACCTTGTCGCCACGCTTGACGATAGGACGCTGGTTGATGTTCGTGTTCTGGTTGGAACGGGTGTACTTGATCAGGTTGTAGATATCGACACCGACTTCGCCGGCGACGTTTTCTTCGTCGTTCACGCGAATCACGACGCGCTCGGCGTCAACGTGGTCGACCAGGCCGCCACGCAGTGCTTGCACGGTCGTGCCCGAGTCAACGGCCACGGTGCGTTCGATACCGGTACCCACGACCGGCTTTTCCGGACGCAGGCAAGGCACGGCCTGACGTTGCATGTTGGCGCCCATCAGTGCGCGGTTCGCGTCGTCGTGCTCAAGGAACGGAATCAGCGAAGCGGCCACCGACACGATCTGCGACGGGGCAACGTCCATGTAATGCACGTTGGCCGGCGAGGTCAGCATCGTTTCGCCTGCTTCACGGCAAGCGACCAGGTCGTCAACGAAGGCGCCCTGCTCGTCCAGCGCGGCGTTAGCCTGTGCAATGACGTAGTGGCTTTCTTCGATGGCCGACAGGTAATCGATCTGCTCGCTGACGCGGCCGTCGATAATCTTGCGGTAAGGCGTTTCCAGGAAGCCGTACTCGTTCAAGCGAGCGTACAGCGCCATGGAGTTGATCAGACCGATGTTCGGGCCTTCCGGCGTTTCGATCGGGCAGACGCGACCGTAGTGGGTCGGGTGCACGTCGCGGACTTCAAAGCCGGCGCGCTCGCGGGTCAGACCGCCCGGGCCCAGTGCGGAAACGCGACGCTTGTGCGTGATTTCCGACAACGGGTTGGTTTGGTCCATGAACTGCGACAGCTGGCTCGAACCGAAGAACTCCTTGATGGCAGCCGAGATCGGCTTGGAGTTGATCAGGTCGTGCGGCATCAGGTTTTCGGTCTCGGCCTGGCCCAGACGTTCCTTGACGGCGCGCTCGACACGCACCAAGCCGGCGCGGAACTGGTTTTCGGCCAGTTCGCCAACGCAACGCACGCGACGGTTGCCCAAGTGATCGATGTCATCGATCTGGCCACGGCCGTTACGCAGTTCAACCAGCACCTTGATGGTCTCAAGGATGTCTTCGTTGGTCAGCGTCATCGGACCGGTGATGTCTTCACCACGGCCCAGACGGCTGTTGACCTTCATGCGGCCCACGCGCGACAGATCGTACGTCTCTTCGCTGTAGAACAGACGTTGGAACAGCGCCTCCACCGCTTCTTCGGTGGGCGGCTCGCCAGGACGCATCATGCGATAGATGGCAACACGCGCGGCCATCTGGTCGGCGGTTTCATCGGTGCGCAGGGTCTGGGAAATGTACGGACCACGGTCCAGATCGTTCGTGTAGAGCGTCTGGATGTCGTAGACGTTCGAGGCGCGCAAGGCGCCCAGCACGCTTTCCGTGATTTCGTCGTTGGCGTTGGCGATGACTTCGCCGGTATCTTCGTCAACGATGTTCTTGGCCAGCACGCGGCCGTACAGGAAGTCTTCCGGCACGGAGATGCGCTGGATGCCGCCGGCAGCCAGGTCGCGCAAATGCTTGGCATTGATGCGCTTGTCTTTTTCGACGATGACCTTGCCATCGCGGTCCGAGATGTCGAAACGGGCCATTTCGCCCTTCCAACGCTCGGGCACGAATTCCATCATCGCGCCTTCGCTCTTGAGTTCGAAGTTATCGAAGTCGAAGAAGTTGGCCAGGATGGATTCCGGCGTCATGCCG
This sequence comes from Achromobacter semiaridum, assembly GCF_053543755.1. Lineage (NCBI taxonomy): Bacteria > Pseudomonadati > Pseudomonadota > Betaproteobacteria > Burkholderiales > Alcaligenaceae > Achromobacter > Achromobacter semiaridum. The sequence goes on from NZ_JBLVOL010000055.1 coordinate 19,807, forward strand.
ATGGCCTTGCACAGGATCGTGACAGGCATCTTGCGACGACGGTCGACGCGGAAGAACAGAACGTCCTTCGGGTCGAATTCGAAGTCCAGCCACGAGCCGCGGTAAGGAATCACGCGGGCCGAGAACAGAAGCTTGCCGGAGCTGTGCGTTTTGCCGCGGTCGTGTTCGAAGAACACGCCAGGCGAACGGTGCAGCTGCGACACGATGACACGCTCGGTGCCATTGATGACGAAGGAACCCGTGCCCGTCATGAGCGGAATTTCGCCCATGTAGACTTCTTGTTCCTTCACTTCTTTCACGGTCGGCTTGCTGACTTCGCGGTCAAGCAGCACCAGGCGGACCTTGGCTCGCAGGGGCGAGGCATAGGTCAGACCACGTTGCTGACATTCCTTGACATCGAACACCGGTTCGCCGAGCACGTAGCTCACGAACTCCAAGCGCGCCATACCGTTGTGACTAACGATCGGGAAAATCGACGAGAACGCCGCCTGCAAACCGTCGGCTACGCGATCGGACGGGGCGGTATCCGCCTGCAGGAAAGTTAGGTAGGATTGAAGCTGTGTCGCCAAAAGGAAAGGAACGTTTTGAACGTCTTCACGCTTGGCGAAGCTTTTGCGGATGCGCTTTTTTTCGGTGTACGAGTAAGGCATGAGCACTCCGACTCGAGGTTGCATGGGCCGTCAACCACGGCCCTAGGTGATACGACTCCAGGAAACCCCCCTGAAAGGGCATACCCCCAGTAGGGGTTTCCTGGAAACGCAAAAGCCCGGGGACTGCAAACTGTGCTGTCCCCGGGCAGTTGACGCAGGTCTTACTTGACTTCGACCTTGGCGCCAGCTTCTTCCAGCTTCTTCTTGGCGGCTTCGGCGTCAGCCTTGGCCACAGCTTCCTTGACGGGCTTCGGAGCGCCGTCAACCAGGTCCTTGGCTTCCTTCAGACCCAGACCGGTCAGCTCGCGCACGGCCTTGATGACGCTGACCTTGTTCGCGCCGGCTTCCAGCAGGACGACGTTGAACTCGGTTTGCTCTTCAGCAGCGGCAGCAGCGCCACCAGCGGCGGGAGCAGCAACAGCGACAGCGGCGGCAGCAGCCGACACGCCGAACTTCTCTTCCATTTCCTTGATCAGCTCGGACAGCTCGAGCACGGTCATGCCAGCGATGGCGTCAAGGATTTCAGCTTTGTTAAGTGCCATTTTTAAGAACTCCAAATATTTTGGTAATGCCAGGGTTTGGGTGTCGCTTCGTCGTTCAGCGAATTCCGGACAGCAGGGCGATTAGGCCGCTGCCTTTTGGTCGCGCACAGCCGCGAGGCCACGGGCGAACTTGGTCGGAACTTCGTTGAGCGTACGCACGAATTGCGCGATCGGGGCTTGCATGGTGCCAAGCAGTTTCGACAGCAACTCTTCGCGGGACGGCATGGTGGCCAAGGCCTTCACACCATCTTGAGTCAACAGGCTGTTGGGCAATGCGCCCGCCTTGATGACCAGCTTGTCGTTGCTTTTCGCGAAACCAGCGATAACCTTGGCCGCCGAAACCGGATCAGTGCTGATGCCATAGATCAGCGGACCGGTCAGTTGCTCAGCCAACGGCTCGAAAGCCGTGCCGGCAACAGCACGACGGGCCAGCGAGTTCTTCAGAACTCGCAGATACACGCCCGATTCACGCGCAGTTTTGCGCAGTACGGTGACAGAGGCGACGTCCAGACCACGGTACTCAGCGATAACAATCGATTGTGCCTTGGCGACTTCAGCCGAGACTTCCTCGATTACCACCGCTTTCTCTTGACGATTGAGACTCACGGTTTGAACACTCCATCAAAAGACGCCTGGGGCCGGAGCCTTGCGCGTCAACCGAATGCGGCGCCTGGTCGAGTTCTTCGTGTAAAGAAATCTTCCTGGGGACGCCGTCTACGCTGGATCCGAACTGGATAAGCTTCGGGATTAAGCGGGGCAGCGGGGGTGCGGACACCGTTCCACTACCCTGCTCCAGCGGTCTTTGACAGCAACATCCGGAGGAATCCGGATGCAGCCCAAAGTACGTTTACTGCTGTTGGCTTAGTTGGAAGCCGACAGCGAGGCAATTTCAACGCGAGCACCGCCGCCCATCGTGGACGAGACGGCCAGCTTGCGCAGGTAAATGCCCTTGGCAGCTGCGGGACGGGCCTTTTGCAGGGCGTCGACCAGAGCAGCCAGGTTGGTTTGCAGCTGTTCCACGCCGAACGACGCACGGCCGATCGTTGCGTGGATGATGCCAGCCTTGTCGGTACGGTACTGAACCTGACCGGCCTTGGCGTTCTTGACAGCGGTCGCGACGTCAGGCGTCACGGTACCGACCTTCGGGTTCGGCATCAGGCCACGGGGACCCAGGATCTGGCCCAGGGCGCCCACGACACGCATCGTGTCGGGCGAAGCGATGACCACGTCAAAGTCCATTTGACCGGCCTTGATCTGGTCAGCCAGGTCGTCCAGGCCAACGATGTCGGCGCCGGCGGCCTTGGCGGCTTCAGCCTTGTCGCCTTGGGCGAACACGGCAACGCGAACCGACTTGCCGGTGCCGGCGGGCAAAACGACCGAACCGCGAACCAGTTGGTCCGACTTCTTCGGGTCGATGCCGAGCTGCACGGCCACGTCAATGGATTCATTGAACTTGGCGACGGCGGTTTCCTTGACCAGGGTCAGGGCTTCAGCGACCGGGTACAGCTTGGTGCGGTCGATCTTTTGCGCAATAGCGGCTGCGCGCTTGGACAGTTTTGCCATGATTAGATCCCCTCAACCGTGATGCCCATGCTGCGGGCGCTGCCAGCGATCGTGCGCACAGCGGCGTCCAGATCAGCGGCGGTCAGATCGGGGCCCTTGGCCTTGGCGATTTCTTCAGCTTGCGCGCGGGTCAGCGTGCCGACCTTGTCGGTATGCGGCTTGGGCGAACCCTTTTGCACGCCAGCAGCCTTCTTGATGAGGACCGTCGCGGGCGGGGTCTTCATGATGAAGGTGAAGCTCTTGTCCGCGAAGGCGGTGATCACCACCGGAATCGGCAGACCAGGCTCCATGCCTTGGGTCTTGGCGTTGAACGCCTTGCAGAATTCCATGATGTTCAGGCCGCGTTGACCCAGTGCCGGGCCAATCGGGGGGGAGGGGTTAGCTTTACCAGCCGGTACTTGCAGCTTGATAAAGCCGACGATCTTTTTCGCCATGCTTTGCTCCTTGCGGGTTATATCGCCCCGGCGTTTTCAGCCTGGGCTCCCCGGGGGTTGAAATCAGGTCTTTTCGACCTGGCTGAAATCGAGTTCGACGGGTGTGGCACGACCAAAAATGGTGACCGACACGCGCACCTTGCTCTTTTCGTAATTGACTTCTTCGACGTTGCCGTTGAAGTCCGCAAACGGACCTTCCTTGACCCGAACCATCTCGCCCACTTCGAACAGAATCTTGGGGCGGGGTTTCTCGACACCCTCTTCCATCTGGGAGAGGATCTTCTCGACTTCCTTTTCGGAAATCGGGGTCGGACGGTTGCCCGAGCCACCCAAAAAGCCGGTGACGCGGTTCGTGTTCTTGACCAAATGCCACGTTTCGTCGGTCAGGTCCATTTCAACCAGGACATAACCAGGAAAAATGCGGCGTTCGGTGATCGACTTTTGACCACCCTTGACCTCGACGACTTCCTCGGAGGGCACAAGAATGCGGCCAAAGGACGTTTGCAAGGCCGCGCGCTCAATGCGCTCAACCAGGGCCTTGTGAACGCTCTTTTCCATGCCGGAGTACACATGGACGACATACCAACGCTTACTCATTCGCCGTCCTTATTTCCAGCCCAACAGCAGGCCGTAAAGAATCCATTCGATGCCCTTGTCGAGCACCCACATGAAAATGCCCATGACCGCCACGAACGCAAAAACGATACCCGTCATCTGGGTCGTTTCCTTGCGGGTGGGCCACGCGACACGCTTGACTTCGTTGTAGGACTCGCTGGCAAAGCTCAGGGTGCGGCGGCCGGGCTCGCTGAACCAGGCAATTGCGGCTGCAATCACAAGGCCGCCGACAAACACGCCGATACGTGCAGGCATCGGCTGTGCGCTAAGCACGGAAAACCCGACGATGCCAGCAATAACGACGAGAACCGCCAGGCCGAGCTTGACCCGGTCGGCGGTGCTAGTTACGGTTTCTACGCTGGTATTAGACATATTGCGACGCGAGCCGCCGTGAATGCGTAACTCGCGATGATCTCCCGCGGGTTTATCCTGGCGGTGGCAGGGGCAGTAGGAATCGAACCTACAACCTTCGGTTTTGGAGACCGACGCTCTGCCAATTGAGCTATGCCCCTAAAACACTACACTTGCACTACATTCACTGACTTTCCGCTCAGCGCCTACGCGCAGGGTCACGGAACCGAACATCATACTACTTTTACAGCAAAGATGGATAGAGGGACTTGAGAGTCCACTCTACCCATCTGGGTATTGCTTACTTCAGGATCTTGGCGACGACGCCGGCGCCGACGGTACGACCGCCTTCACGGATAGCGAAACGCAGGCCTTCTTCCATGGCGATGGGAGCCAACAGCTTGACCGTCATGGCCACGTTGTCGCCCGGCAGAACCATTTCCTTGTCGGCCGGCAGCTCGATCGTGCCCGTCACGTCCGTCGTGCGGAAGTAGAACTGGGGACGATAGCCCTGGAAGAACGGAGTGTGACGGCCGCCTTCTTCCTTGGACAGGATGTACACCTCGGACGTGAAGTCCGTGTGCGGGGTGATCGAGCCCGGCTTGGCCAACACTTGGCCGCGCTGGACGTCTTCACGCTTGGTGCCGCGCAGCAAAATGCCCACGTTGTCGCCGGCTTGACCTTGGTCCAGCAGCTTGCGGAACATTTCAACGCCCGTGCAAGTCGTCTTGACCGTCGGCACCAGGCCCACGATTTCGATTTCTTCGCCGACCTTGACGATGCCGCGTTCGATACGGCCCGTCACCACCGTGCCACGACCCGAGATCGAGAACACGTCTTCAACCGGCATCAGGAACGTGCCGTCCACGGCGCGCTCAGGCGTCGGGATGTACGAATCCAGTGCAGCGGCCAAAGCCATGATGGCTTGCTCGCCCAGCTCGCCCTTGTCGCCTTCCAGCGCCAGCTTGGCCGAACCCTTGACGATCGGGGTGTCATCACCCGGGAAGTCGTACTTGGACAGCAGTTCGCGAACTTCCATTTCCACCAGCTCGAGCAGCTCGGCGTCGTCAACCATGTCAGCCTTGTTCAGGAAGACGATGATGTACGGCACGCCAACCTGGCGGCTCAGCAGAATGTGTTCGCGCGTTTGCGGCATCGGGCCGTCAGCGGCCGACACAACCAGAATCGCGCCGTCCATTTGCGCCGCGCCCGTGATCATGTTCTTCACATAGTCAGCGTGGCCCGGGCAGTCAACGTGAGCGTAGTGACGCGCTTCGGTTTCGTACTCGACGTGGGCGGTGTTGATCGTGATGCCGCGAGCCTTTTCTTCAGGAGTCGCATCGATCTGGTCGTAGCCCTTGGCTTCGCCACCGAACTTGTTCGACAGAACGGTCGTGATAGCTGCCGTCAACGTCGTTTTGCCGTGGTCAACGTGACCAATCGTACCCACGTTCACGTGCGGCTTGGTACGTTCAAACTTGCCTTTTGCCATG
>NZ_JBLVOL010000056.1:0-11443 GCF_053543755.1 Achromobacter semiaridum
CCCGCCACCGCCACCGCCACCGCACCGGCGCCCGCCACCGCACCGGCACCCGCCACCGCACCCGCACCCGCCTCCTCATCCGACCCGCTTTCCGGCCTGCGCATTCACGGGTTGGACGTGGACCTGAAGCTGGGTCGCAACCGCATCCGCGCAATGGGCGAGATGGACGCCACCGACGGCGCGCTGACCCTGGACGCGCAGGCGCCGCAACTGGACGCCTTCTGGCCCGGCATCCCGGGCGGCGCTGAGCTCAAGGGCAAGCTGGCCGGCAATATCGCGGCGCATCGCGGCGAGCTGAACGCCGGCTATACCCCCGCCAAACCGCGCGCGGGCGTGCTGGGCGAAGCGCCGGCCAAGGCCAATATCGTCTTCGCCGGCGGCTGGGGCAAGGGCCCGGCGGGCCAGCCCGACGCAGCGCTGGTCGGCTGGCGCGGCACCTTTTCCAAGCTGACGGCCGATAGCGCCGGGTTCGGCGTGGCAGCTGACCGCCCGGTCGCTTTGGCTTATCTGCCGTCGGCCGTGCACCCGCAATGGCAATGGCAGGTCGGCCAAACCGTTATCAGCGTGACGCTGCCCGGCAAGGAACGCCTGACCTTGGCGCATCAAGGCTCGCGCGCCGGCGGCAAGCGCTGGGAAACCGCCGGCCAGGCGGACAACCTTGTCATCACCGCCGCCATGGCCCGCCAGGTGATCGGCGCCTTGGACCCCGAGGCTGCCGGCAAGCTGGGCAAGGGCCCATCCCGCGTGAACGCCATGGTGCCCGAGGGCCAGCGCCGCATTGCGCTGGACCTGCTTTGGGACCTGAAGTTCGACGGCCGTCTGGCGGGCAAGGCGCGCATTGCCCGCCGTGAAGGCGACCTGTTGATCCCGGGCGACCCCCCTATCCCATTGGGGCTGAAGGCGCTGGTGCTGGACCTGACCGCCACGCCCACGTCGCCCAACGCCAGCCGTCTGGACGCCCGGATCGACCTGGCCACCGCCAAGATGGGCACCGTCAGCGGCACCGGCACCGCCGTGCTGCGCGTGGACGCCAAGGGCGGCATGGCGCTGGACGAGCGCCAGCCGCTGCGCGCCAAGCTGGACGCCGACATCGCCGACCTGGCCTGGGTTGGTCTGTTCGTGGGCGATTCGATGGAAGTGGGCGGCGCCGTCAAGGCCAACGTCGACGTGCAAGGCACCTTGGCCGGAAAATGGTCGGCCACGGGCAACATCCGGGGCGACAAGCTGCGCCTGGTGCGCATTGACGACGGCGTGCGCCTGGTGGACGGCACGCTGTCGGCGCGGCTGGACGGCCAGCGGCTGGTGCTGGACAGCCTGCGTTTTCCGGCATCGCTGCGCGTGATGCCGGCCGAATGGCGCACCAAGGAATGGATCACGACCAACCCCGAGGCCAAGGGCGGCTACGCCGAGGCGCGCGGGCAGTGGAACATCATGGACGGCGGCGGCGACATCAAGCTGACGCTGTACCGCTTTCCGGCCTTGCAGCGTTCAGACCGCTACGCCATGGTTTCCGGCACGGTCACGCTGACGGCCGCCATGCCGCGCATCGACATCGTGGGCGACCTCAAGGCCGACGCCGGCTGGTTCAGCCTGGAAATTCTGCAAGGCGTGCCGTCGCTGGATGAGGACGTCAAAGTCATCCAGCCGGGCCAGGACCGCGCCACCGTATCGACGCCGCTGCAAACCAGCATGAACCTGAAGTTCGACATGGGGCCGCGTTTCTACATCACCGGCATGGGGCTGGACGCCGGGCTGCTGGGCTCCATCCAGATCCTGCTGAACGACGGCCGGCTGACCGGCGTGGGCGCATTGCGCACGCGGGGCGGCGGTATCGAAGCCTATGGCCAGAAGCTGCGCCTGAGCCGGGGGACGTTGACGTTCCAGGGCCGCCTGGACAACCCATTGCTGGATATCGAGGCGCTGCGCACGGGCGAACAGGTCGAGGCCGGCGTCAAGGTGGTCGGCACCGCGCAGCGCCCGCGTATCGACCTGGTGTCGTACCCCGACGTCAGCGATGTTGAAAAGCTGTCTTGGCTGCTTCTGGGGCGCGGTCCCGACGAAAGCGGCAGCGACGCGGCCTTGCTGGTGTCGGTGGGCACTGCGCTGCTGGGCGGCGGGCAGCCGTTCTACAAGCAGTTCGGGCTGGACGATGTCAGCGTGCGCACCGGCAATATCGGCAGTTCGGGCAGCATCCTGCCCGACCGGACCGTGGCCGGCGACGTAAACCGGGACAGTGACAGCCAGTTGGCGACCCAGTTCCTGGTGGCCAGCAAGTCCTTCGCCAACGGCATTACGCTAAGCGTGGAGCAAGCGCTGGCCGGCAGCGACACCGTGGGCCGGGCCAGTTATCGGCTGGCGCGCGGGCTGTCGGTGGACCTGAAGGGCGGGTCGGTCAACGGCATCGCGCTGGTGTACCGGACGTTCTGGGGGAACTGAGTAAAATGACGGCCACTTCCCCCCTTTAGCACCATTCCCACCATGAGCATCAAAAGCGACCGCTGGATCCGCCGCCAGGCCGACGCCGGCATGATCGAACCCTTTGAACCGGGCCAGGTCCGCACGGCCAATGGCGGGCGCATCGTCAGCTACGGCACCAGCAGCTACGGCTACGACGTGCGCTGCGCCGATGAATTCAAGATTTTCACGAACATCAATTCCACCATCGTCGACCCGAAAAACTTCGACGAAGGCTCGTTCGTGGACTTCAAGGGTGATGTTTGCATCATCCCGCCGAATTCCTTTGCGTTGGCCCGCACGGTGGAATACTTCCGTATTCCGCGCAGCGTCCTGACCATCTGCCTGGGCAAAAGCACGTACGCGCGCTGCGGCATCATCGTCAATGTGACGCCGCTGGAACCCGAATGGGAAGGCCACGTCACGCTGGAATTCTCCAACACCACGCCGCTGCCCGCCAAGATCTACGCGGGCGAAGGCTGCGCGCAGATGCTGTTCCTGGAAAGCGATGAGGTTTGCGAAACCTCGTACGCGGACCGTGGCGGCAAGTATCAGGGCCAACGCGGCGTGACCCTGCCGCGCACCTGATCGGGCGGCGCTGGCGGGTCTGGCCGCTGGCGCCGGCTACCGAGCCATGGTCCGGTGATAGCGGACTGAACGCTCAGCCCGCGTGCTCCGGCACCGGGCGCAGGTAATCGATATCCCATTCGGACTCGGCCGTCTGCACAAACCCGTGCCGGCGATAAAACCGATTCGAATCGCTACCGCGCAGCGCGCCCACACTGACCGGCCGCCCCTGGCTGTCGGCGTCATCCAAAATCCTTTGCAGGACGCGGCCGCCCAGGCCCTGTCCTTGCGCGGTGGGCACCAGGTACAGGTGGTCCAGCCGCAGGCCCTGGCCGTCCGGCCGCAGGGCATAGAACCCCACCCGTTGTCCGGCATGTTCGATCCACCAGGTGCAATCCGGATGGAAATTGGCGCGTAGCCGTTCCCGGGCACGCGCCGGGTCGAATCTGCCCACTCGTTCCAGGCTGTCGCGCATGGCCTGCACGCGGATGTCGGCCAGCGCGTCGAAGTCCGACGCCGATACGGGCAGGGTCCGCACTTGATGGTCCGTAATTTCGTCATAGCCGCGTCCCAAAAATTGCAGGATGCAGATGCCGTGGCCGTACGGATCGCTAAGGTGCGCGATGCGGCCCCAGGCGTGGGTGGCGGCGGGGCCTTCCAGAATGGCGCCGGCCGCGACGGCCTGATCGACGGCCGCGTCCACGTCCGGCACGACAACATCAAGATGCACGGGCGTCCAATGGCGCGCGTAATCGCGCGATGGCGCCGCCCCGCCCGCAGCACCCGCCCCGCCCGCAGCACCCGCAGCACCCGCGGCAGGGCTTCCGGCGGCCTTTTCCAGCAGATAGATGGGGGCGTTGGCGCCCAGCATTTCAGCCGCCTTCGGCCCCAGCCGCCGGTGCAACGTCAGGCCGAAGGCCCGTTGATAGAAGACGATGGCGTGTTCAAGGTCGGGCACATCGATGTTCACAAGCAGCTGCATGGCGGCATTCCTTCGGCGCGGGATGAAAACATATCACGCGCGCCGAAGGCCGGCGACACAGCGGTAACCGCGCTAAAGAACCCCCGCCCGCGACCGTAAAAAGGATATATGTGTTTGCCGATTTGGCGACGTCATCTCTGCAAGCGAGCAAGGCCCCCACCGTGCGTTACCCCCATATCCCCTGGCTGCCCCTGTTGTTCTACCCCGCGTTGCCAGTGGCTGCCGCGGTGGGCCTGATGCTGTGGCGCGAATGGCCGCCCGCGCTGACCTTGATCGTGCCGTTCGTGCCGTGGGTGATGGCGCTGATCGGCGCGGCCATCTGTTTGATGTATCAACGTTCGCAAACCATGGCGCTGATGCTGTGCGTGTTGGCGGCCACGGCGCTGTGGCCGACGTTGGCGCGCGAGGCGCCGTGGGCGTTGGGGCCCGCGCTGGCGTGGTGGGCCATTGCCTACACCATCAATGCGCTGTGGGCCGAACGGTCCAGCATGCTGTTGGACCTGGCGCTGCGCATCGGCCTGATCGCGGTCGGCATGGCCGGCATTGCGCTGATCGGCAAAGAAGGTTTGATGGACGTCTTTGGCACGCTGGCCGTGCAAGGCAAGCTGGCGCGGCTGGGCGTCCCCATCGAGGCGCTGGTGGCGCTGCTGGGCACCGGCCTGACGCTGACCCTGTTGCTGCTGCGCTATGGGCGCCCGCAACAGGCCGGACAATGGCTGGGTTTCGTGTGCATGGCATGGGCGTTGCCGCGCGGCGCGCAGCAGCCGATCGAACTGGCCCTGATGTCGGCCGCCGCGCTGACGGCGCTTTGCATCTCGCTGGCCCACGAAGGCTTTCACATGGCGTTTCGTGACGAGCTGACCGGCCTGCCGGGGCGGCGCGCGCTGAACGAACGCCTGCAACGCATGGGCCGCGTGTACACGCTGGCGATGGCCGACGTGGACCATTTCAAGGCGTTCAACGATACGCACGGGCATGACGTGGGTGACCAGGTGCTGCGCATGGTGGCGTCGCAGTTGCGGCGCGTGCCGGGCGGTGGGCAGGCGTATCGCTACGGCGGAGAAGAATTCACGTTGGTGTTTCCGGGCAAGACGGCGGCGGAAAGCCTGCCGCATCTGGAAGCGGTGCGCCGCGCGATCGAGGCCTATCAGATGCGTTTGCGCGACAAGCCCGCGCGGCCCAAGGCAGACCAGCTGGGCCAGCGCCGGCGTGGCGCGCGCGGGGCGCGTAATCCGCGCCCGCTGCGGGTAACGGTAAGCATCGGGGTGGCCGAGCGGGGCGACGCGCTGCGTGCACCGGACGCGGTCATCAAGGCGGCCGACCAGGCGCTGTACAAAGCCAAGGACGGTGGCCGTAATCAGGTGTGCGCCTACGGCACGCGGCGGCGCGGGGCGGCGGCGTAGGGCAGGTTGCCTGCCCGTCTACTTGTCCGCCAGCGGCAGCGCCATCAGGGTTTCGTCGTAAAGCCGGTCATTCACGCATAGCGCTTCCCGCTCCCGCCCGTATTCCACGAAGCCCAGGCCGGCGTACAAGGCGGCGGCCGACGTGTTGTTGGACGTGACGCTTAACTGCACCTGGCGGATGCCGCGCATGGTGCGTGCATGCGCGATGGCCGCTTGCAACAGCAGCCGCCCCAGCCCTTGGCCGCGCTGTTCGGGGGCCACGTAGACGCTCCAGATATGCGCCTTGTGCCGCATCTTCAGCTTGCGCTGGCGGCCCACGCCAATGATGCCCACCAGCGCATCGCCCACGAACACCCCGAACATCGCGCTGTCGTCCTGGGGCGTGACCCAGCCTTTGATGTCGTCCAGTGTCAGCGTGTGTTCCTCTTCGTAACTCGATCCGAACGATTCGGGCGTTTCAACCAGCGCGTCCAGGCGCAAACGTCGCAATGACGGGGCGTCAAGGGCGGTCAGGCGTCTGACTAGCGGTTCGGTCATGGGCGGCAAGTGTTGGGAATAGGAAACGTTGAGGGGTTTCCCGCCGATTATAGGTAACACGCTTGCCTATAATGGCCCTATTGCCGCTTGCGGTTTTCACAAAGGAGCCAACGATGTTCGGTTTCCTCAAGACAAACCAGGAAGCCACCCTTGATGAAGTGCAGGACGCATTTGTCGAACGGGTGGCAGACGCCGCGCAAGACTTTGTACAAGCCGCCGAATCCACCGGCGCCATATTGGACTACTCGCTGTCCAGCATCCACGCGCTGGATACCGCGCTGGAAGCCGCCCACCTGGGCACCTTGCCGCTTACCCCCATGCAAACCGTTGGCGCCGCCGCCTACCTCTACGAGGTCGGCCGCCGGGCGCACGGCGGGCTGTACGAGGTCTGCGACGACGAAGACCCGGTCGTGCTCGTGTGCGGCGAACCGGGGGCCGAAGTCTGCTTTGGCGCCATCGCCAAGGTAGAACGCCGGATCCGGGACGGGGCCGCCGAGTCCATCCCCGCCTACTTCGAGCAGTTCACCTTGGCCCTGGAAGCGGGCGAAGCTCGCACCATCCGCTAGGTTTGCTCTGTGCCGCCGTTGCTGTCGCTGTGCTGAAAGCCCGGCTTTTGGCGCCATGACAACGGCTGTTCGGGCTATCTGGGGATTTCCCGTAGGACTGAAAGAAAAACAGCCCTACAATTCCGCCATTCCCGCCTGTCGGCGGGGGCTCGCGCCGTCTGTCATCAGGCGGATTTTTACTAGCAGTACACTCGCGCCGCGTTATGCGACCGAACCCGCCATGCCCCCAGGAGCGCCTGCATGAAATTTCGCTTCCCCATTTTCATCATCGACGAGGACTACCGTTCCGAGAACGCGTCCGGTTTGGGTATTCGTGCCTTATCTGAAGCGATCGAGGCCGAGGGCGTCGAGGTGATCGGGGTGACCAGCTATGGCGACCTGAGTTCGTTCGCGCAACAGCAAAGCCGGGCCAGCGCCTTCATCCTGTCGATCGACGATGAAGAGTTCGACGTGGACTCGCCCGAAGACGTGGCCAGCGCCATCAAGAACCTGCGCATGTTCATCGGCGAACTGCGCTTTCGCAACGCCGATATCCCCATCTATCTGTATGGCGAGACGCGCACGTCGGAACACATTCCGAACGACATCCTGCGCGAGCTGCACGGCTTCATCCACATGTTCGAGGACACCCCCGAATTCGTGGCGCGCCACATCATCCGCGAAGCACGCAGCTACGTGGATTCGCTGCCGCCGCCGTTCTTTCGCGAGCTGGTCAAGTACGCGCAAGACGGTTCGTATTCCTGGCACTGCCCGGGTCACTCGGGCGGCGTCGCCTTCCTGAAGAGCCCCGTGGGCCGTATGTTCCACCAGTTCTTCGGTGAAAACATGCTGCGCGCCGACGTCTGCAACGCCGTGGACGAATTGGGCCAGCTGCTGGACCACACCGGCCCCGTGGCCGAGTCCGAGCTGAACGCCGCGCGCATCTTCCACGCCGATCACTGCTTTTTCGTGACCAACGGCACGTCCACGTCCAACAAGGTCGTGTGGCACGCCAACGTGGCCGCGGGCGACGTGGTCGTGGTGGATCGCAACTGCCACAAGTCCATCCTGCACGCCATCACGATGACGGGCGCGATCCCGGTGTTCCTGCGCCCCACGCGCAACCATCTGGGCATCATCGGCCCGATCCCGCTGGAAGAATTCCACCCGGACAACATCCGCAAGAAGATCGAGGCCAACCCCTTTGCGCGCGAAGCGGTGAACAAGAATCCGCGCATCCTGACGCTGACGCAAAGCACGTACGACGGCGTCATCTACAACGTGGAAATGATCAAGGAACAGCTGGGCAGCTATGTCGATACGCTGCACTTTGACGAAGCCTGGCTGCCGCACGCCTCGTTCCACGAGTTCTACCAGGACATGCACGCCATCGGCCAGGACCGCCCGCGCAGCCAGGACGCAATGGTGTTCGCCACGCACTCCACGCACAAGCTGCTGGCCGGCATTTCGCAGGCCTCGCAGATCATCGTGCAGGAATCCGAGACCCGCAAACTGGACCGCAACGTCTTCAACGAGGCGTACCTGATGCACACGTCGACGTCGCCGCAGTACGCGATTATCGCGTCGTGCGACGTGGCCGCCGCCATGATGGAGCCGCCCGGAGGCACCGCGCTGGTGGAGGAAAGCATCCGCGAAGCGCTGGACTTCCGCCGCGCCATGCGCAAGGTGGAATCCGAATTCGGCAAGAACGACTGGTGGTTCAAGGTCTGGGGCCCGAACCGCCTGGTGTCCGAAGGCATCGGCAACCGCGACGAATGGATCCTGGAAGCCAACGACCATTGGCACGGCTTCGGCGAAATGGCCGAAGGCTTCAACATGCTGGACCCGATCAAGGCCACGGTTATCACGCCGGGGCTGGACATGTCGGGCAGCTTCGGCGAAACCGGCATCCCCGCCGCGCTGGTGTCCAAGTACCTGACCGAGCACGGCGTCGTGGTCGAAAAGACCGGCCTGTATTCGTTCTTCATCCTGTTCACCATCGGCATTACCAAGGGCCGCTGGAACACGCTGTTGACCGCGTTGCAGCAGTTCAAGGACGACTACGACCGCAACCAGCCGCTGTGGCGCATCCTGCCGGACTTCTGCCGCGTGCATCGCCGTTACGAACGCATGGGCCTGCGCGATCTGTGCCAGGAAATCCACGAAGCCTACCGCGCCCGCGACGTTGCCCGCCTGACCACCGAGATGTACCTGAGCGACATGGTGCCGGCGTTGAAGCCGTCGGACGCATTCGCCCGCATGGCGCACCGCGAGGTCGAGCGTGTCGACATCGACAAGCTGGAAGGCCGCGTCACGGGCGTGCTGCTGACGCCGTATCCCCCGGGCATTCCGCTGTTGATTCCGGGCGAACGCTTTAACCGCACCATCGTGCAGTACCTGCAATTCGCGCGTGAATTCAATGAGCGCTTCCCCGGCTTCGAAACCTATATTCACGGCCTGGCCGATGAAGCGGGTCCGGATGGCGAAAAGCGCTACTACGTTGATTGCCTGATCGAAGAATAAGACCCGGCGGGTCTGGAGTCCTGATGTTTGATGTAGCCGTACTCGGCGCCGGCGCCGCTGGCATGATGTGTGCAGCGGTGGCCGGGCAGCGCGGCTTGCGCGTGGTGCTGGTCGACCATGCCGAGCGCCTGGCCGAGAAAATCCGCATTTCCGGCGGTGGCCGCTGCAACTTCACCAACATCGGCACCGGACCCGCCAATTTCCTGTCCGAAAACCCGCATTTCTGCCGCTCGGCACTGTCGGCTTACACGCCGCAGGATTTTCTGGCGCTGATGAAGCGTCACCATATCGCCTGGCACGAGAAACACCGTGGCCAGCTGTTCTGCAACGATTCCAGCGAATCCATCATCAACATGCTGCGCGCCGAGTGCGACGCAGGCAATGTGCAATGGCGCATGGGCTGTTCGGTGGCCGAGATCAGCCATGGCGCGCAGGGCTTTGAACTGCATACCAGCCAGGGCGTGATCCGCGCGGCCAAGCTGGTCGTGGCCACGGGCGGCATGGCGATTCCGCAGTTGGGCGCCACCGACTTTGGCCTGAAGATCGCGCGCCAATTCGGCTTGAAGGTGGTCGAGCCCCGGCCCGCGCTGGTGCCGCTGACCTTTGACCCGGGGCAATGGCAGGCGCTGTCCGAGCTGTCGGGCGTAGCGCTGGAAGTGGGCCTGCACACGGGGCAGGGCAAGGCGCGGGGTGAATTCCTGGAAGACCTGCTGTTTACCCATCGCGGCCTGTCCGGCCCGGGCATCCTGCAAATTTCCAGCTACTGGAAGCCGGGCGAACCCATCGTGATCGACCTGGCGCCGGGCCGCGACCTGGCCGAAGAATTGCTGGCGTCCAAGTCGGGCAACCGGCAGCAACTGCATACCGTGCTGGCGGGCCTGTGGCCCAAGCGCCTGGCCGACCGCTGGCTGCATCTGGCGGAGCAGGGTGGCAAGCCCGGCCTGGCCGCGATGCGCCTGGCCGACGCGCCGGACAAAACGCTGCGGGCCTTGGCGCAAGACATCCATCAATGGACGCTGGTGCCCAGCGGCACCGCCGGCTACAAAAAGGCCGAGGTGATGCGCGGCGGCGTCGATACACGCGGCCTGGACCAGAAATCCATGCAGGCCAAGACTACGTCCGGCCTGTATTTCATTGGTGAAGCCGTGGATGTGACCGGCTGGCTGGGCGGCTACAACTTCCAATGGGCCTGGGCATCCGGCGTGGCCTGCGGCAAGGCGCTGTAGGCGCGCTGTCTTCAACGAAGCAATGGCGCGGTGATGGCGCACAAGAAACGCCGCGATTGTTTTATCAAATAAAAATACATATCATTTGTGTTTCCCGTTTCGGAGACGCTCATGCCCTATACCCTGCCGACGCTGCCCTACGCCTACGACGCCCTGGAGCCTCACATCGACGCCATGACGATGGGGATTCACTACAGCAAGCATCATCAAACCTATGTGACCAGCCTGAATGCGGCGCTGGATGGGGCGGGCATCAGTACCGACGAACCTGTTGAAACCCTGGTGGCCCGGCTGGATCAACTGCCCGAGGCCGTCCGTGGCGCGGTACGCAACCATGGCGGCGGCCACGCCAACCACAGCTTGTTCTGGTCCGTGATGTCGCCCGAGGGCGGCGGTGAACCCGATGGCGCGCTGGCCGCCGCTATCGAATCCGAACTGGGTGGCCTGGCTGCCTTCCGCGAGGCCTTCACCAAAGCGGCCCTGACCCGCTTCGGCAGCGGCTGGGCCTGGCTCTCGGTCACGCCCGCCGGCAAGCTGGTGGTGGAAAGCAGCGCCAACCAGGAGAGCCCGCTGATGCAGGGCAACACGCCGATCCTGGGCCTGGACGTCTGGGAACACGCCTATTACCTCAAGTACCAAAACCGTCGCCCTGAATACATTGGCGCCTTCTACAATGTCGTGAATTGGCCCGAGGTGGCTCGCCGTTATGCGGCCGCAAAGGGTTAAGCCCGCTTTGTGATGGAGGCATCGGCCCCATGAACACATTCAGCCGTCACCGCGTGCGTCCCGCGGCCACCAGCATCAGCGTCTGGACCCTGGCCGTGCTGGTGTCCTGCCTGGCGATGCACCAGCTGTGGGCCTACCTGGACGTGCGCGCGCCGCACGTCGCCGATGCCCTGCTGGGCGGGCTGGTGGCGGCGGGCGCCACCGCGCTGGGCACCGTGCCCATCCTGTTCGCCCGCACCATCCCGCAAAAGGTCCAGGACAGCATGTTCGGCTTCGGCGCGGGCGTGATGCTGGCGGCCAGCGCGTTTTCGCTTGTGGCGCCAGGCATCGAGGCGGCCGAAAGGCAGGGCATGGGCCCCTGGGGCGCCGGGCTGACGGTGGGGGCGGCCATCCTGCTGGGCGCGGCGGTGCTGCTCATCATGGACCGCACGCTGCCGCACGAACACTTCATCAAGGGACGCGAAGGCATCGAGGCGGGGG
>NZ_JBLVOL010000056.1:11463-21758 GCF_053543755.1 Achromobacter semiaridum
GCGGCGCGCCTGGTTGTTTGTCATCGCCATCACCTTGCACAACCTGCCCGAAGGCCTGGCCATCGGGGTCGGCTACGCGGGGGGCGACCCGGTGGCGGGCACCGCCCTGGCCACGGGCATCGCGATCCAGGACATTCCCGAGGGGATGGTCGTTGCGGTGGCGCTGCTGGCCGCCGGCTATAAGCGGGCCTTCGCCGTGGCGCTGGGCATGTTGTCGGGTCTGGTCGAGCCGCTGGGCGCGGTGCTTGGCGCCGCCATCGTCGGCTGGTCCGTCTTGCTGCTGCCCTGGGGGCTGGGCTTTGCGGCGGGCGCCATGCTGTTTGTGATCAGCCACGAAATCATTCCCGAATCGCACCGCAAGGGGCACGAGGTCTACGCCACCTGCGGGCTGATGCTGGGCTTTGTGCTGATGATGCTGCTGGACACGGCGCTGGGCTAGTTCCGGCGCTGGCGCCACGCTTGGCGCGCGTTCCCGGCAGCGGTTTACCAAGGGGCCGGGCCCCGAAATCGCGCTTTTCCGGTGCTTGTTTTCGTTGTATGCTTGGCGCCGCTGTCACGCATGTTTGCGGGAGAGAGCGCCCCTGCCAGCAGGGTCGCCGCCGAAGGCGCAATTCGCCCAGAATCGCTCAGGTAACCGATATCGCACATGCTTGCCCTGTCCCGGTTTTACCGTGTGGATGCGGCAAAACAGTACTCTGGAGAGACCTGGCGCCGCCCCGAATTCGGGACACAGCGAGCAGCCCAGGCGCCGAAGGTGCAAACCCGCCACGCGCGGGGCAACTCTCAGGCAAAAGGACAGAGGGGCGGAAGATTCAGCCGATGCCGTGCGGGCGCAGTCCGCTTGTCACGACCGGCATTCCGTAACCCTGGCAAGCCATTGCCGTCCCGGAGTTTCCGCGCATGTCCGCAACCCTCAAACGCACCCCGCTGGCCGACGAACACATCGCCTCCGGCGCCCGAATGGTCGATTTCGGCGGCTGGGACATGCCCTTGGCCTACGGCTCGCAGCTTGAGGAACACCACGCGGTGCGCCAGGATGCCGGCATGTTCGACGTGTCCCACATGCTGAACGTGGATGTGGCCGGCCCCGATGCCTACGCCTTCCTGCAACGCCTGGTCGCCAACGACGTCGCCAAGCTGACCGTGCCGGGCAAGGCGCTGTATTCGTGCATGCTGAACCCGCAGGGCGGCGTCATCGACGACCTGATCATCTATTTCTTTGCCGCTGACGAATGGCGCGTGGTCGTCAACGCCGGCACCGCCGACAAAGACGTGGCCTGGATGCAGCGCGTGAAGCAGGCCGGCAATTTCGACGTTGCCATCACCCCGCGCCGCGACCTGGCCATGGTGGCCGTGCAGGGCCCGAACGCCCGCGCCAAGGTCTGGGCCGCCCGCCCGGCCTGGCAAGCCGCCTCCGAAGCGTTGACGCCGTTTGTCGCCGCCCGCGTGGGCGACGACACGCTGGTCGCCCGCACCGGCTACACCGGCGAAGACGGCTTTGAAATTGTCCTGCCCGCCTCTGACGTCGTGCAACTGTGGCGCGACCTTGCCGCCCAGGGCGTGCGCCCGGCGGGCCTGGGCGCGCGTGACACGCTGCGCCTGGAAGCCGGCATGAACCTGTATGGCCAGGACATGGACGAGCTGACCCAGCCCGACCAGGCCGGCCTGACCTGGACCGTGTCGCTCAAGAACGCCGAGCGCCGCTTCATCGGCCGCGAGGCGCTGGAACAATTCGCCACCCCCGCCGCCGTTGTCGGCCTGAAGCTGCAAGAGCGCGGCGTGATGCGCGCCCACATGGCCGTGCGCTGCGCGCAAGGCACGGGCGAACTCACTAGCGGCACCATGTCGCCCACGCTGGGCGTGTCGATCGGCTTTGCCCGCCTGCCGCAAGGCGTGCGTCCGGGCGACACGGTCGAAGTCGACATCCGCGGCAAATGGGTGCCCGCCCTGGTCTGCAAGCTGCCCTTCGTGCGTAACGGCAAAGCCGTCGAACACTCGTAAACTCGAAGCTTCGCGCGAACGGCCTTGCCAGTTGATGCACACGCCGCTCGCACGAGGCGCGCAACACCATTCATCTACCCGCATTCCCTAGAGGATTTCCCATGAGCCTGCCCACCGATCGCAAGTACACCCAGTCCCACGAATGGGTCAAAGCTGAAGGCGACGTGTTCGTCGTCGGCATCACCGATACCGCCCAGGACCAATTGGGCGACCTGGTTTTCGTTGGCGACGTCAAGGTTGGCGCCAAGTTGAACGCAGGCGAAACCGCCGGCGTGGTCGAGTCGGTCAAGGCCGCCTCGGACATCTACGCACCCGTCAACGGTGAAATCGTTGCCTTCAACGACGAGCTGGAAAACAACCCCAGCCTGATCAACGAATCGGCCTTCACCACCTGGATCTTCAAGATCAAGCCGGTCAACGCCGCCGATGCCGACAAGCTGCTGGACGCCGCCGGCTACGAAGCCGTCGCCAACGGCTAAGAAGCCGGTTCGAGCCGGGCGCGCCGACCTCGTGGCGCGCCGGCCTGATGCACCACCACCCGAGAGTCCCCATGTCGCGCGCCCTAGACACCCATACCGACTTCATTCCCCGCCACATCGGCCCGTCCGACGCCGACCAGGCCGCCATGCTCCAAGTAATTGGCAGCCCCAGCCTGGACGCCCTGATCGACGAAGTCGTTCCCGCCAAGATCCGCAGCCAGGCCCCCCTGGCGCTGCCGCCGTCGCGCAGCGAAACCGACGTGCTGGCTGAACTGAAGCAGATCGCGGGCCGCAACAAGGTCTATCGCAACTACATCGGCCAGGGCTACTACGGCACGCAGACGCCCAACGTCGTGCTGCGCAACATTCTTGAGAACCCCGCCTGGTACACGGCCTACACGCCTTACCAGCCCGAGATCTCGCAAGGCCGCCTTGAAGCCCTGCTGAACTACCAGACCATGGTCGCCGACCTGACGGGGCTGGACATCTCCAACGCCTCGCTGCTGGACGAAAGCACGGCCGCCGCCGAAGCCATGACGCTGGCCCGCCGTGGCGCCAAGTCGCAAAGCCCGGTGTTCTTCATTTCGCGCCACGTGCATCCGCAGACCATCGAAGTCGTGCGCACGCGCGCCGAAGGCCTGGGGTTGGAAATCACCGTGGGCGACGAAGCCCAGGGCCTGCCGGAATGCTTCGGCGTGCTGCTGCAATACCCGCACAGCACCGGCTCGGTGTCCGACTACCGCAAGCTGGCAGAAGCCGCCCACGCGCAAGGCGCCGTGGTCGCCTGCGCCACCGACCTGTTGGCGCTGGCCCTGTTGGCCGCCCCGGGCGAGTGGGGCGCGGACATCGCCATCGGATCGGCGCAACGCTTTGGCGTGCCGTTCGGTTTTGGCGGCCCGCACGCCGGCTTCATGGCCTGCAAGGATTCCTTCAAGCGCAACATGGCCGGCCGTTTGGTCGGCGTGTCGAAAGACGCGCAAGGCAACCCGGCGATGCGCCTGGCGCTGCAAACGCGCGAACAGCACATCCGCCGCGAGAAGGCCACGTCCAACATCTGCACGGCGCAAGTGCTGCTGGCGGTGATGGCCGGCATGTATGCCGTGTGGCATGGTCCGGAAGGCATCCGCCGCATCGCCCAGCGCGTGCAGCGCAGCACCGCCATCCTGCGTGGTGAACTGATCAAGCTGGGCGTGAAGGTCGTGAACGACACGTTCTTCGATACGCTGCTGCTGGAAACCGGCGCCGCCACCCCGGCCATCCTGACCGCCGCCGAGTGCGAGCACATCAACCTGCGCCGCGTCGATGGCGCGCGCCTGGCGGTGTCGCTGGACGAAACCGTCACCGTCGCTGACCTGCAAGCGCTGGTCAACGTGTTCGCCGCCGGCCTGGAACGCGACGACGTCGAACTCGATATCGACGCGCTGGACGCGGCCGCCGCCGGCGGCATTCCCGCATCGGTCGCGCGCGAAAGCGCCATCCTGAAGCACCCCGTCTTCTCCAGCGTGCAATCCGAAACCGACATGCTGCGCTACCTGCGCAAGCTGGCCGACAAGGACCTGGCGCTGGACCGCACGATGATCCCGCTGGGTTCGTGCACCATGAAGCTGAACGCCACGGCCGAGATGATCCCCATCACCTGGCCCGAATTCGCGCTGATCCACCCGTTTGCGCCCGCCTCGCAAAGCCAGGGCTACAACGAACTGATCGACCGCCTGTCCGCCGCCCTGTGCGAAATTACCGGCTACGACAACATCAGCCTGCAACCCAACTCGGGCGCGCAAGGCGAATACGCCGGCCTGCTGGCCATTCGTGGCTACCACCAGGCTAACGGCCAGCATCAGCGCAACGTCTGCCTGATCCCGGCCTCGGCCCACGGCACCAACCCCGCGTCGGCCCAACTGGCCGGCATGGACGTGGTGGTGGTGGCGTCTGATTCCAACGGCAACGTCGATCTTTCCGACCTGCGCGCCAAGATCGAACAAGTGGGCGACAAGCTGGCCGCGCTGATGATCACCTACCCGTCCACGCACGGCGTGTTCGAGGAAGCCGTCACTGAAATCTGCGAACTGGTCCACCAGGCCGGCGGGCAGGTCTACCTGGACGGCGCCAACATGAACGCCATGGTTGGCGTGGCCCAGCCGGGCAAGTTCGGGTCCGACGTGTCGCACCTGAACCTGCACAAGACGTTCTGCATTCCGCACGGCGGTGGCGGCCCCGGCGTGGGCCCCGTGGCGGTGCGCGCGCATCTGGCGCCGTACCTGCCGGGCGTGGTGAACGAACAGGGCAAGCTGCCCGGCGAAGCCAAGGTCGGCCCGGTGTCGGCCGCGCCCTTCGGTTCGGCCGGCATTTTGCCGATTCCGTTCGTGTATATCGCGCTGATGGGTGCCGACGGCCTGCGCCGCGCCACCGAAGTGGCCATCCTGAACGCCAACTACATCGCCACCCGCCTGCGCGACCACTACCCGGTGCTGTACGCGGGCCGCAATGGCCGCGTGGCGCACGAGTGCATCCTGGATGTGCGCCCGTTGAAGGAAACCAGCGGCATCAGCGCCGAGGACATCGCCAAGCGCCTGATGGACTACGGCTTCCACGCGCCCACCATGAGCTTCCCGGTGGCGGGCACGCTGATGGTCGAGCCCACGGAATCCGAAGGCGTGGCCGAGCTTGACCGCTTCATCGACGCGATGATCTCCATCCGCGAAGAAATCGCCCAGGTCGAGCGCGGCGAACGCGACCGCGAGGACAACGTCCTGAAGAACGCGCCGCACACCGCGCAGATGCTGTTGGCCGAAGAATGGCTGCACGACTACCCGCGCCAGCAGGCCGCCTACCCGGTGGCGTCGCTGCGCGAGGCCAAGTACTGGCCGCCGGTGGCCCGTGTGGACAACGCCTACGGCGACCGCAACCTGGTCTGCGCGTGCTTGCCGATCGAAGCCTACGCGTAGTGCATTACGCGTAACGACGACACGCCGGGCCCTGGCGCCCGGCAATAAAAAAAGCCTCCATCTTGCGATGGAGGCTTTTTGTTGGGCGCTTGCCCGTATCGATATCGGCCGTGCGTCTTACTTGGCCGGCGCCGCCTGGGCCGCCGCGTTGAAGTCTTCGGCGATGCTGATGAACGTGTTCAACAGGATTTGCAGGTTGTCCTTGCCGATCCCGCCTTCCGCGTTCATGTCCATTTGCAGCACGGCCTGGTTCTTGTTGTCCAGGTAGGCGCGGGTCCAGCGGTATTCCTGGTTCCAGCTGTTGATGGTCTTCAGCGACATCGGCTTCTTGGTCTTGTACGTGGCCGTCATGACCAGGTCCAGGCACTTTTCAGTGAAGTCGTTGCACAGGAATTCCAGGCGCAGATCGCTGGCGCCGGTCGTGCCCGGGTCCAGGATCAGCACGGGGCCTTCGTCGCCATCCTGCTTGTTGGCGGTGATGCCCATGTCGTCCAGCAGGGCGCTGACGGTGTCCAGGCTGAAGTCCTGCATCACGCCGACGGCGGGCGTTGCCCCGTCGGCCGGCTCTTGCTCGTTCATGCCGGGCATGGACTCTTCTTCGTCGTCGTCCATGGAATTCATGCCGGCGGCGCCAAGCAGGCCGCTGAACAATTCGTCGGCGGGAATTTCCTTGCCGTTCAAGTTGCCCATGCCGTCCGCGAACGTGAACTTGCCAACGATGTTGTCGCCGTCGTTCTTGCCCACGTTGAACATTTCAGCCATGCCCGACATCTGGCGCACGGTCTGGTCGGCGTCCTCGGCGGCCTTCTCCGGGGTCAGCCCTTCTTTCTTGACGGCGTATTGTGCGACCAGGTCCTGCACCATCGGCTTGGAAATGATCAGCGTGGCGTCGATGCGCTTGATGGCCTTGGCGGCAATTTCCTGCGGCGTCAGGTTCTTGACGTCGGGCGGGTTGGCCAGGTCCAGCGTGAAGTTCAGCTTGCTTTCGCCCTTGGCGGTTTTCCAGCTGATCGGGTCGATGCTGAACGACGGGTTGCCCGCCAACAACTTGCCGGCGCTGTCCAGCATCGTCTGGAACTGCTCGTCCTTCAGGCCTTCGTCTTCGGTTTGCGCCATGTATTGGCGCAACAGCTGGTTGTACGTGTCCGACAGTTGCTTGACGGCCTGGCCGTCCAGCTTGGCCAGCTTGATCACGGCCTGGCCATTGCCCAGCGCCACGTCGTTGACGGTGATGTCGCCGGTTTGATAGGCGGCCTGCACGTTGATGGACTTGTCGTCTTCGGACAGCTTCACGCCGTAGCCGAAGTTATCCAGCGACAGCTTGACGTCGTCACCCTTGCGCGTCACGTCGATGCGCTTGATCTTCAGGTCCGAATCGCCCATCGACACGCCGAACTTGCCCATGCGGCTGTTCACGTCCATCGTCAGGCCGGCGATGGACATGATGACGGGGTCGTTGCTCTTGGAGCCGTCGATGGCCAGCTTGTCCATCACGCCATGCGCGACGACGGCTTGCAGCGTACGGTCGAAGCTGCCGGTGATGACCATGCCGCTGAAGTCGATGGCGTTGCCTTGCAGCGCCGTCGAGACCGGCGCGATCTTCGCCGTGGAGGTGGTCGTGCCGCTGTAGCTCACCATGGCGTCGCTGATCAGCGGCGACACATCCTTGGTCAGTGCGAACACTTCCTTCAGGTTGTCGGTCTTGGCGATTTCCGCGTGCACGAACGCCAGCTTGGGCGCAAGCGCGCCTTGCGACAGGGCGGTCTTGGGGAAGGGGCCGTGCTCGATGACGGCATCGAATTCGATCATGCCGGCAGGCATGGCGTCCGGGCTCTTGTCGTTCTTGACCAGCGACAGGCCATAGCGCGCCTGCGTCGAGAACAGGCTGCGGTCGTACTTGAGCTGGTCGATGCGCAGGCCGAACAGCGGCGTCAGCTTGGCCAGTTTTTCGTTGGCTTCTGCCAGATGGCGTTGCGAGCTTTCCTCAATGCGTTTGCCGGTGTACCACGTGGCGCCAACCCAGCTTCCCGCTCCCACTATGACCACACCGAGGGTGATCGCTACGCTCTTTTTCATCGTCTGCTTTTTTCGTTGATTATCGAGTCATATCCGGCAGACAGCGCTTTGCGCCGTCGCGGCTGGTCTTCCAGACGCGGCTGCCGGCATACACGTATTCATCGGCCTGTAAGGGCCCGCGCCGGAGTATACCGACGCGGTGCGACGCCCGACCGTGCGCGCAGTTACTGAAGATTTCAAAATGAAAGGCCGGCGAACCACGCCGGCCTTTTTGTCGACAATTTTGCTGAATGTGGGGTTACAGCGGGTCCAGCGGGTATATCGGCCGGCGCACGTGCTTGAACTCTAGCTGGCTGTAGTCCGACGTGGTGACGCCCACGCCGGTGCATTCGATGACCTCGGTGGCCATTGCCGAGAAGCCCGCGCGCCAGTGCACCCGGCTTTTCAGCACCACATAGCGTTTTTGCAACGGGTCAACGCCAACGGACGACAGGCAATTGATGTCGAAGGGTTCCTGGTGGCGCGATACCACCACGATTTCGACTCGGCCGGTATCGATCACCACCGTCAGCCCGGTGTCGTTGCGCACGCCCCGGTACATCGGGCCGCGGCTCAGGTACACGCCGTCGAACACCAGCTTGACGCGGCCCGTGACTTCCAGCGGTTCGCTGGGTTCCTTGATGGCCGGCATGGCCAGCTTGCCGCCCAGCTTGATCGTGATGGTCTTGCCCACGCCCGCGGCGGCCGCCTGTTCCGCGGCCTGGGGGTCGCAGATGGCGTAGAACACCACGTTGTCCAATTCCTGGCGCAGCACTTCGGCCAGCACGGCGGTGGTATCCATGGTGCCGCCCGAGCCCGTGTTGTCGTAGTGGTCCAGCAGCACGACGGGGCCTTGTTCGATCTGCTTGGCGCGCGCGATGGTAGGGGCCAGGGGCTCCGGGTGAAACACCCACTCGGCGCGACCGGCCCAGGCGCGTTCCAGCAGTTCGTCGCGGTGCTTCTCGGCCTGTTGCAGATTGCCGTCCGTACAGACGACGGCGCTCAGGCCCGCTTCGCGGATGTCGGCATGCGGAAACCCCACAAAGACCGACGCCGCCAGCACGCCGCCCGCTTCCAGTTCCTTGCAGCGTTCCTGCAAGGGGCCGTTGGGCGCGGCATGGGTGCCCTGGCACATGATGTGCGGCAGCATGGGCTTGTTGGCCCAGGTCATGACGGGTTTGATCTCGCCCTTGAGCGTGCGCGCGATGACGTTGGCGGCGCGCACCCCGGCCGCGCGGATATCCACGTGCGGATACGTATGAAAGCCGCTGATGACGGTGGCGTTGCGCACGATGTCGTCGTAGATATTGGCGTGCATGTCCAGCGTGACGGCCACCGGCGTCGTCGGGTCGATTTCCCGCAGGCGCCGCAGCAGGTCGCCCTCGGCGTCTTCCACGCCTTCGGCCACCATGGCGCCGTGCAGGTCCAGCAAGATGGCGTCAAAGCCCCCCAGCTTGACCTGGTCCAGCACCAGCTTGCACAGGCGTTCGTGGGTCTCGGCGCTGGTGGGGCCGCTGGGCCAGGACTCGGCCGCTACGGGCACGACCATCTCCGCGCCCTCGCGGCGCGCCACTTCGATATAGCCGCCCAGCCCGCTGTCGGTGTTTTCGTAGGCCTTGATGGCTAGATCGCCGGCCAGGATGTCGGGGCTGCCTCGGAAAAAGCGTTCAAGCGGGGTCGGCACGGGCGAATAGGTATTCGTCTCGTGCTTGATCATTGCCAATAGCCAACGCATGGGAATTCCTGTGGTTGCTGTGGAAAGTCAGTTCGTCTTGGGCGGCTGCGGCCACGGATGCTGCGCGGGCCGCATCTGTTCCCACGCGCGCGCCACGCGAAACACGCCCAGGTCGTCAAAGCGCGCGCCGGCGATTTGCAAGCCGATGGGCAGGCCGGCGCGCGTATAGCCGCAGTTGACCGACGCGGCGGGCTGTTCGCTCATGTTGAAGGGCAGCGTGAAGCCGATGTGGTGCATGGTCGTGGCCACTTCATTGGTGGGCGACGGCCACTCGGCGTTGTAGGCCACCACGGGCGCCACGGGCGACAGCACGTAGTCGAACGGCGCGCAGGCGGCCACGGTCTTGGCGCGCACGTTCAGTGTTTCGTAGTAGCTCTTGAAGACGGCTTCGCCGCTTTGGCCGCCGCCGCTTTCTGCCCACGTGCGAATGAACGGCAGGATCTTGGCGCGGCGCGCCTCGGGCAGCGCGGCCAGGTCGATGGCCGATCGCGTGCGCCAGAAGCGGTCCACGCCATCCAGCATGTCGGGCGTCATCCAGGGCAGCATCGGCGTGACGATGGCGCCGGCGGCTTCGAAGGCCTGCGCGGCCGCTTGCACGGCATCGCGCACCTCCGGGTCCAGCGGCAGGCCGCAGCCCGCATCCATCAGCAGGCCGATGCGCAGGCCCTTGACGTCTTGCGCCAGGTTCAGCCAGTCGAAGTCCTGGAAAGGCAAGCTCATGTGGTCGCGCGCGTCGGGCTGCGACAGCACGCCCATCATCAGCGCGGTATCGGTAATGGTGCGCGTCATGGGGCCGGCGCAGCGTCCCATGAAGGGCGGGTCGATGGGAATGCGGCCCAGGCTGGGCTTTAGCGTGGCGATGCCGCACCACGCGGCCGGCAGGCGCACCGAGCCACCGATGTCGGTGCCGATATGCAGCGGGCCATATCCGGCCGCCGCCGCCGCGCCCGCGCCGGCGCTGGAGCCGCCCGGGTTCTTGCTCAGGTCCCAGGGGTTGCGCGTCAGTTCGTGAAAGCTGGACAGGCCAGAGGACAGCATGCCGAAGTCCGGCATGGTGGTCTTGCCCAGCAGCACGGCGCC
>NZ_JBLVOL010000057.1:0-8413 GCF_053543755.1 Achromobacter semiaridum
CTCCCTTGGGGCGGCCCGGCGGGAGGAATAAGGCCCCCACGCTTCGCGCCTTCGGCGCTCTCTGCCCCCCAAGGGGGCGTTTCCTCCCTTGGGGCGGCCCGGCGGGAGGAATAAGGCCCCCACGCTTCGCGCCCTTCGTGCGCTCTCTGCCCCCCAAGGGGGCGTTTCCTCCCTTGGGGCGGCCCGGCGGGAGGAAAGGGCCCCCGCGCAGCGCTATTACAAGGCGGCAGTCACTGCCCAGCGCGCGACCACAACCAGCAGGATCACCAGCACCGCCGCCAGCAGCAGCCCCGTTGCAATCAGCGGGCCGGGTTTGTTGTGGGCGATGTCGGCGTGGTAGCCACGGCCGCGCCGCACGCCGAAAAAACCCCAGAGCACGGAACGGACCGTGCGCAGGAAACTAAGCATATGCGCCTCGTGGCGGATGAGGGGAACAGGCACTGTAGGCGCTGGCCGGCACGCCAAACAGAGGCAGATTCGCGTCAGGCGACCGTATCAGTTGGCGGCGGCGCCGGGGTGCCGATGCCGCGCACGATGTGTTCCAGCAATTCGCGGGCGGCGGGCGAGATGTGGCGGCCGGCTCGGCTCAGCACGTGCAGGCTGCCCTGGTTCAGGATCGGGTTGGCCAGCGGCAGGCTGGCCAGGCGCTGCGCGCGCATGTCGGCGGTAACGGCGATGGGCGGCGTCAGCGCGTAACCGATGCCCGCCGCCGCGAACTGCCACAACGCCTTGAACGACGACGTCGTCAGCACGTTGCGCAAGCGCACCTGTTCACTGATCTCGGCCGCCTGGATATGTTGCCGCACGCCAAAGCCTTCCTGCATCGATGCGCCGGGGTGATCCGCAAGGTCCGTCAGCAGCAGGGGGCGGCCCAGCCGGGTCAGCGGATGGTCCTGCCGGACGATGGCGCGGATGGGCTCGGGCCGCGAGTAATGCGTGCGCAGCCGCGCGTCGTTGGGCGGCTGAAACACCAACCCTATATAGGCGCGGTCGTCCACGATGCGCTGCACGATCTCTGATGTGCGCGCCACGTCGATATCCAGCGTGACTTCCGGGTGGCTGCGCCAGTACCCCGGCAGCACGCGGTCGAACATCAATTCGACGAAGCCTTCGCCCAGCACCAGGTCGATATGGCCGCGTTCGGCTTTGCGCAGGCTGTCGATTTCAGAGAAGAAGCTCTCCTGGATGTTCTGCTGCCGTTTTACATAGCGGGCCAGGATGTGGCCTGCGTCGGTCGGCACCACGCCGCGCCCGCGCCGTTCAAACAGCGCCATGCCGCAGTCGCGTTCCAGCGCGGCGATGGCGCGGCTGACGGCGGACGGGTCCATGTCCAGCACTTCGGCGGCGCCGCGCACGGATCCCCGGCTCATGACCTGCATGAAATAGTGGGTGCGGCGGGCATCGAGTTTTTCGTCCATGTCGGGTTCCAGGCTGGCGGGTGCGGCGGCAGACCCACAGTCGGGCCTAGGGTTTACCCTTGGAGGCGTCAATGTCGTGCAAAATTTTCCCAGGATAAGCCCCTGCGTTGCATTTTACGCAACGCTTATGCGCGGGCAATGTCATGGTTGCCTGCACCCCCCCCGGCGAAAATCCCGCCTGCCGCCGCGGCGTGGCTTTGCCCGGCACGCGCACAAAATCTACTCACGTTCATCAGGGGAAATTGATGTCTCTCGCCAGCCCCAGTCTGGCCGCGCCTTCCATGTCGCTATCCGCCCGCGTTCGAATGCTTGCCGCCATTTTGTTGGTGGTGGGCATTTCCGAAGCGATCGGCAGCGTCACGTTTTCGGTGGGCCCGGGCAAGATCGTTCTGCAACCGATGCTTTGGGCCATCTTCATCGGCGCCATCGTGGCGGCTTTCGGCCAGCGGCTGCCCGTGGGCGCCGGCATCGACAAGGCCATGCAGACCCGCATCAGCGGCTATCTGCAATACGCCTTGCTGCCCTTCCTGGCCAAGCTGGGCCTGATGGTGGGCGGCGCGTTGCCGCAGGTGCGCGAAGCCGGCTGGGCGCTGGTGTTCCAGGAATTCGGCCATTTCTTCGGCACCATGGCCATCGGCTTGCCGTTGGCGCTGTTGCTGGGCATCAAGCGCGAGGCCATCGGCGCCACGTTCTCGGTGGGCCGCGAGCCCAGCCTGGCCATCATCGGCGAACGCTACGGCATGAATTCGCCCGAAGGCCGTGGCGTGATGGCCGAGTACATCACCGGCACGGTGATCGGCGCGCTGTTCGTCGCGTTGATGGCGGGCTTCATCACCAGCCTGAACATTTTTGATCCGCGCTCGCTCGCCATGGGCGCCGGCGTGGGCTCCGGCAGCATGATGGCCGCGGGCGTGGGCGCCATCGCCTCTCAGCAGACGCCTGAAATGGCGCATCAGGTGGCCGCGCTGGCCGCCGCCGCCAACCTGCTGACGACCGTGGTGGGCGTGTACTTCACCCTGTTCATCTCGCTGCCGACCACGATCTTCCTGTACGGCAAGCTGGAGCCGGTGCTGGGCCGCTGGTCGCGCGGCAAGGCGTCCGAATCGGTCGTGGACAACAGCGTGTCCGAGGACGTGCCGGCGCATAACGCCAAGATGGGTTTTGGCGACCGCCTGACCGCCTACGTCATCTGCGGCCTGTTCGCGCTGGTGGGCAACCGCCTGGGCTACAACGTGCCGTTCATGGACGCGTTGCCGGGCATGGGCATCATCATCCTGCTGGTGGTGCTGACCGACCTGGTCCTGCGTGTCGTGCCCAAGCTGCCGGCGGTGTTCGTGCTGTCGCTGATCGCCATGACGGCCGGGTGCCCCGGCGTGCTGCCGTACTCGGACCAGATCATCGCGCTGGTCGGCAAGGTGAATTTCCTGCCGTTCACCACGGTGATCCTGGCCATGGCCGGGCTGTCGATCCTGAAAGACCTGCCGGCATTTCGCAAGCTGGGCTGGAAGATCGTGGTGGTGTCCCTGGCCGCCAACGCCGGCACCTTCATGGGCGCCACGATGATCGCGGAATTCTTCCACTGATCGATCCGCGCGGGGCGGCGCCGATGGTGCCGCGCTGAATCGCGAACGAAAAAGCCGCCTGGCATTGTCAGGCGGCTTTTTCGTTGGGGGCGCGTGGCGTGTTTCGTTGGGGCCGTGGGCAGGCGCGGGTTGCCAAGCGCGCGGCGGCGGGGCCCCGGCACCCGCCCGCGATGGCGTCTCAGGACAGGCGTGGGGCGGTGCCCGAGCGATAGCGCGCGTTGTCCGTGACGTTTTCCGTCGGCCCGATGTTGGCGACCGCCGGCACGGCGACGGCGGCGGCCTTCACGGCCACGGCCGCCTGCAATTCCACCTGCGGGTTGGCCATCGCAACGCGATACGGCTGCAACGGCGTCAGCCCTTCGATGGTGCCCAGATCGTTCGGGTTGCCGGCGCGCTGGGCGACAGGATCGGATTGCGCCGCATAGGCGTCCAGCGCGCGGCGCAAACGCGCGTCGGCGAATTGATCGCGCAGGATATCGGGGTTGAATACGTCGGCCGCCAGTGGCGCGTCCACCGCCAACGGCCCCCGCGCGTCGGCGCGCAGGCCGGTGTGTGCAGTGGTGTCGGTATGGGTATTGGCGGCCGGTCGGGTCCGCGCGGCCTCGGTGGCTTCGCGCGCGCGGGCAAGGCGTTGCGCTTCCCAGGCGGCTTGGGCCTGCTTGCTGCGCTGGGCTTCGCGAAGCGCAGCCTCTCGCACGGCGGCTTCCCGTGCCAGGCGCTCGGCTTCAAACGTGGGTCGGGTGTCGTCCACCAGCGGCACGCGCGCCGGATAGGGCGCGGCAACACGGGTAATGGACGAGATCGCGGAGACGTTCATTGTTGCTCCCTGTGCAAGTCGACAAGACCCGATTCGTCGGGTCTGCCGGGGGCTGACATGGGGAAAATTTACCGCGTTGCGGGCGCGGCGTCGTGTCAGCCCGTCGCACTAGGAGTCAAGGCGTAACCGCGTCAGACGGGCGGCAGCGTCGCCTGCATGGAGGGGCGGGCGTTGAAGGTCTTGAACCAGGCGGCAACGCCCGGGTGCTTGGCGCGCCAGTCGTAGTCGGCAAAGCGGAAGTCCAGATAGCCCAGGGCGCAGCCGATGGCAATCGTGCCGATGTCCATGCGGCCGTCCAGGCGGACCACGTCTTTTTCCAGCTGGGCCAGGGCGTCGTGCGCCTTGCTCAGTTGGCCATCAACCCAGTCGGTCCAGCGCAGGGCTTCGGGGCGCAGCGCCACTTCATAGCGCGCCAGCAACGCGGCGTCCATGACGCCATCGCCCAAGGCCTGGTCGGCCAGGGCCTGCCAGCGCGCGGGGCCGTTTGCGGGGAACAGCGTGCCGCCGCCCAGGTCGTTCAGAAATTCACAGATGACGCGGCTGTCGTACAGCACTTGGCCGTCGTCCGTGATCAAGGTGGGCACCTTGCCCAGCGGGTTGCTGGGAATGATGCTTTTGTCGCGGGCGACGGGGCCGGCGGCGCTGGGCAGTTTCTCGATGCGGTCGGTCAGGGCCAATTCGTGCGCAATGACCATGCATTTGCGCACGAAGGGCGAAGCCGGCGAGAAGAACAATTTCATATCGGTCCTTGGGGTTGCGTAACGTCTTTAAGGAAAGCGAAAAGCAGCCGCAAGCGTACCGGATATGAGGCTTATTCGGTGACGCCGGTTTCCAGGCAGGGGTTGAATTCGCCGGTTTCCGGATCGCGCAGGAACAGCACACCGGTGGCCACGCCGAAGTACGTGCCATGCAATTCCAGTTCGCCCTTTTCAACGCGGCGGCGAATCGACGGGAACGTCATCAGGTTGTTCAGGCTGTGTTCGACCACGGCCAGTTCCAGGCGCTTGAGCTTGGTCTGGCGGTCGCCGCTGCCGGGGCCCAGGCGTTCGGCCACGGGTTCGATCTGCGACATCCATTTGCCGATGAAGTCGCCCTTGGACAACGGCTTGGCGTCGTCGAAGAACGAGCGGATGCCGCCGCAGGACGCGTGGCCCAGCACGACGATGTGCTTGACGTTCAGGCCATTGACCGCGAATTCGATCGCGGCGCTGGTGCCGTGATAGGACGATTCCGAATCCGGCTCACAGGGCGGAACCAGGTTGGCCACGTTGCGCACGACGAACATCTCGCCGGGGCCGGCGTCAAAGATCACTTCGGGCGACACGCGGGAATCGCAGCAGCCAATAAGAAGAATTTCCGGGCTTTGCCCGAGTTCAGCCAGCTTCTGATAACGGCTGCTTTCCGAGTGGAAACGGCCGTCCAGGAACGATTGATAGCCTTCGGTGAGTCTTTTGGGGAACATGATGGTCACTTCCTAGGAACAGGGCCAGGCTTGCTGGCACGCCGACAGACGCAATAAGGGGCTTCGTTTGGAAGCCCCTGTTATCGAGTCGACAAGCGGAATTTTCCCATATTTGTCCCTACAACCCCCTGTCTAAACCCTGATCAGATCAGGGTTTTTTGGCGTTGTCTCCGTCATCGACTATTGCGCCCGCACGTCCAGCACCGTGACCTTGGTGAATTTCAGCGGCGTCATCGCCTTGACCAGGCGGATCTGCCCCGGGGGAATCGGGCCGATCACGTCGTCGTTCACCCGGCCCACCTCGCGTCCTTGGGCGTCGTACAGCACATACGTCAGCACCGCGCTGGACACCGGCCTGCCGGACAGGTT
This sequence comes from Achromobacter semiaridum, assembly GCF_053543755.1. Classification (NCBI taxonomy): domain Bacteria; kingdom Pseudomonadati; phylum Pseudomonadota; class Betaproteobacteria; order Burkholderiales; family Alcaligenaceae; genus Achromobacter; species Achromobacter semiaridum. The sequence goes on from NZ_JBLVOL010000057.1 coordinate 5,650, forward strand.
GGCCAGCGAACCCGTGATGGTGGACATGTTCATATTGGTGTCGCGCACCGCCTGCACATTGCCCAGCGTGACGCCGTAAGTCAGGCTTTGCGCCCCCGCGGCGCCGGACAGGCCGGCAAGCAAAAGAACAAAGGCATGGGCAAGTTTCATGGCGGTCTCCTGGTGTGCCGGCGTAGGGGGCGCTTGACTGTCCGCGCCGCCGTTTGCGCCGTCCGCGCATCAAGCGGACAGGGCTATCTCACTCCTTTCCCCGTCCACGCACAACGGGTCAAAAGGATGAATCGGTAACAGGTTGCGTGGGTTGTTCCCATAATCGTCGCTTACTGACAAGGATGCGTCGGAATGTCTCCAAATTGATATCTTTCGGCGTTGTCTTTTCCTAACTTTTCGATGCTTGCCGCGTGGGGCGGTTTGTTCGATGATGGCGGGGCCGGCACGTGGCCGGTCGCTCGTCCGGGTGCATGCTTCCACGCAAACGGGCGCCTAACGCAAGGGAGAAACTCATGCTTTCCCGTACTAGCCAGCTGGCCTCGGCCATTGTGTTGTCCGCATGTTTTTTCGGGGCCCATGCCCAGACCCCCGCCGCGCCCGCGCCCGCCAAGACGCCCACGCCGCAACAGCAGCGCATGGCCGACTGCAACAAGTCCGCCACCGGTAAAACGGGCGATGACCGCAAGGCCTACATGAGCAGCTGCCTGAAGGGCGAGGCCCCCGCGGCCGAAAAGAAGCTGACGCCGCAGCAGCAGAAAATGAAGGACTGCAACGCCAAGGCCGGCGACCAAAAGCTGACCGGCGATGCGCGCAAGACCTTCATGAGCACCTGCCTGAAGGGTTGAAATCCTTCCACGAATAAAAAAAGCGCCAGGTTGTCGTCTGGCGCTTTTTTTGCGTGGTCCACTGCCGTGGAATTACACCGTGGCAATCGGCGTGACCGGCGAGCCGATCGCGTGCGGCAGGCGCAGCGGCGGGGCGGTCAGCATGAAGTGATGGCGTCCGTTGGCATGCAGAAAGTCCGCCAGATCCTTCAAATACCAAAGCTCCGCCAACGGCAGGCCCAGCTTGAACAGGCAGTGGTGGTGCAGCGGCAGCATGGCGCGCGGGCCGGTCTTTTCCCGCGCCGGATAGGCTTCGACCGCGTAGTTGTCGGCGCAGATTGCGGCGATGCCGCTGTCCGTGATCCATTGCAGCAAGGCCGTGTCGGTGCCGTCCAGCGCGGCGCCGTAGGTGTGCAGCACTTCGGGGTCCGGCGTGCCGTTCATGGCGACGACGGCCTCGGCGTAGCCCGTGCGCAGCACCAGCATGTCGCCGCGTTCGACGGTGATGCCGTCCGTGTTCAGCACATGCATCAGTTCGGCGTGGCCGATCAGCGTGCGGCCCGGGCCGTAGTGGCGGAACAGGTCCACCAGCACGCCGCGCCCCTGCATGCCTTTTTGCGCCAGGTTTTCAACGCCCAACTTCAGCGCGGCGGACGGGCCGCCGGTTGAGCAACCGCAGCCGGTATGTTCGCTGTCGGCCGGGCCGACCACGTCCACGCCCGCCTGAAAACCGTTGTAGTAGCGCAGTTCCGGCGTGCCGTCGCCATCGGCGTCAAACAGCGCGCCCACGTGCGCCAGCGCGTCCCACTGCGTGGAATATTGCATCGACAGCAGCACCTGGTCGTCGCTAAGCACGTCCACCGCATCCGGGTTGACGTTGCGCAGGGGAAAGTTCAGGTACGGCGTGTCGGCCAGCCGCGTCGGGCTTAGTTGCGGCGGGTGGCGGCGCGGGTTCAGCACGTTGCCGCCGGGCAGGTCCAGCGGCAGCGACAGGCAGAACGTCTTGCCCGCGCGGATCTCGCGCGCGCCCTTCAGCACTTGTACTTCGGTAATGAGATTCAAACGGCCCAGTTGGTCGTCGGGTCCGAAGTCGCCCCAGTTGGAGCCTTCGGGCCGATGTTTCCAGCGCTGCATGCGGTTACTCCGTCAGGAAGTCGACGACCGCGCGGGTGAAGGCTTCCGGTTGCTCCCAGTTCGAAATATGAGAGGTGTTCAATTCGACATAGCGGGCGCCGGCGATGGCGGCGGCCAGTTCCCGGCCTTGCACGGGTGTGGCGGCCATATCGTGCGAGCTGCTGATGACCAGCGTGGGCGCGGTGATGGCCGACACTTGATCGCGGTAGTCGGCGTCGCGCAGCGCGGCGCAGTTGGCCGAATAGCCGGCGTCCGGCGTGCGGCGCAGCATGTCGATCAGCACTTGCGTCAGGCCCGGTTCGGCGGCGCGGTAGTCGTCGGTCAACCAGCGTTCCACGAGCGTGGGCGCCATCTTTTCCAGGGTCTGATCAGCCACGGCGGCGATGCGGGTGCTCCAGCCTTCCACCGACCCGATGCGCGCGGCGGTGTTGCACAGCACCAGCTTGCCAACCAGTTCCGGGTGCGCCAGCGCCAGCGCGATGCCGGTGGGGCCGCCCATCGACAGCCCGCAGAAATGCGCGCGCTTGATGTTCAGGTGCGCCAGCAGTTCGGCGACGTCGCCGGCCAGCTGCTCAAACGTGTATTCGCCGTCGGGAATCGACGACTTGCCGTGGCCGCGCGTGTCGTAGCGCAGCACACGAAAGTGCTTGGTCAGTTCGGGAATCTGGCGCGCCCACATGTCGGAGCAGGTGCCCAGCGAATTGGAAAGCACAAGCACCGGCGCGTCGGCGGGGCCATCGATGACGTAGAACAGCCGGGCCTGGCTGAGATCGGCGTAAGCCATGTGGGGATACCTCGGATGAGAACGCGGCCGC
>NZ_JBLVOL010000057.1:8486-26747 GCF_053543755.1 Achromobacter semiaridum
GGCCCCCCGCGACAGGATTACAGGTGGCAGGTGCCGTCGACGTAGGCTTTGCGCCAGCGCGTGATGGTCACGCGGTCGAACAGATCGGCTTGCGAAAACGGGTCGGCGTCGATGAACTGCTGCGCGGCTTCGCGCGTGTCCAGGTCAACGATGTACAGGCCGCCGCCGGCGTCCTTGCCGTCGTCTTGCAGCTTGGCGCCGCACGCCAGCAGCAGCTGCTTGTTGGCGTCCAGGTATTCCAGGTGCGCCGCGCGATGTCGCGGGCCCACTTCCTGGTGGTTGGGCTTGTCGAACGTTTCGATGATGTAGGGCATGAAGTGCTCCTGTCAGATCGCCGAGGGATGGCGCGCCAGCGCCGTGACGTTGATGTCCATGTACGGAAACAGCGGCAGCGACGACAGCAGCGTGTGCAGTTCGTCATTGCTTTCGACGTCGAAAATGCTGACGTTGGCGTAGCGGCCCACCACGCGCCACAGCTCTTTCCACTTGCCGTCGCGTTGCAGTTGTTGGGCCAGCGCCTTTTCGTCCGCCTTGAGCTTGTCGGCGCGTTCGGCCGGCATGTCGACGGGAAGATTGACCTGCATTTGAACCATGAACAACATGATGGGGACTCCTGATTAGCGGGAAAACTTCAACGGCAGGCCGGTCAAGGCCAACAGTTCGTCGGCGGTGACGTCGCCGAACATGTCGGTCACGGTGACGCCGTCGGCGCGGATGTCGAACACCGCCACGTCCGTGTACACGCGCGATACGCAGCGCACGCCCGTCAGCGGATACGTGCAGGCCTCGACCAGCTTGCTCTGGCCTTCGCGCGTTTGCAGTTCCATCATCACGAAGACGTCTTTGGCGCCGATGGCCAGGTCCATCGCGCCGCCCACGGCGGGGATGGCGTCGGGCGCGCCGGTGTGCCAGTTGGCCAGGTCGCCGTGCTGCGACACCTGGAAGGCGCCCAGCACGCAGATGTCCAGATGGCCGCCGCGCATCATCGCGAACGAGTCGGCGTGATGGAAGAACGAGCAGCCCGGCAGTTCGGTCACGGGCTGCTTGCCGGCGTTGATCAGGTCGTAGTCTTCCTGGCCCTTGGCGGGCGCGGGGCCCATGCCCAGCATGCCGTTTTCGGTATGCAGGATGACTTCGCGGTCAGCCGGCAGGTGGTTGGCCACCAGCGTGGGCAGGCCGATGCCCAGGTTGACGTAGGCGCCTTCGGGAATGTCCTGCGCGACGCGGGCGGCGATCTGGTCGCGGGTCAGTTTGGTGCTCATTGCTGCTCCTTGGCGGCCGGGGCGGCGTCGATCTGGACGACGCGCTGCACGAAGATGCCGGGGGTGACGACGGTTTCGGGGTCCAGCGTGCCCAGTTCAACCACTTCGCGCACTTGCGCCACGGCCACGCGCGCGGCGCTGGCCATGATGGGGCCGAAGTTGCGGGCGGTCTTGCGGTAGACCAGGTTGCCCCAGCGGTCACCACGCTCGGCCTTGATCAGCGCATAGTCCGCGTGCAGCGGATATTCCAGCACGTAGTGGCGGCCGTTGATCTCGCGCACTTCCTTGCCATCGGCCAGCGGGGTGCCGTAGCCGGTGGGCGAGAAGAACGCGCCGATGCCGGCGCCGGCGGCGCGGATGCGCTCGGCCAGGTTGCCCTGGGGCACCAGTTCCAGTTCGATCTTGCCGCTGCGGTACAGGCCGTCGAAAATCTGCGAATCGACCTGGCGCGGGAACGAGCAGATGATCTTGCGCACGCGGTTCGCGCCCAGCAGGGCGGCAAGGCCGGTGGTGCCGTTACCGGCGTTGTTGTTGATGATGACCAGGTCTTTCGCGCCCTGTTCGAGCAGGGCGTCGATCAATTCCATGGGCTGGCCGGCAGTGCCGAAGCCGCCGATCATGACGGTGGCGCCGTCGGGTACGTCCGCCAGGGCGGCCGCCGCGCTTGCAACAAGCTTAGAGATCATGATGTTCGCTCATAGGTGGCGTGTCATAATTTGTTCTTCACTAGAACTTTCGTTCTTCTGAAGAACATCGTTTCATGGGGACCGCACAGCGTCAAGACAACCCGACGCACGGCGATCCTCCATCGTTTGGCGTTGCCCGCAATGGCAACGAACGGCTCGCCAGCGGCGAGCTTTTTACTCTTGGGACCTACCGGATGGCCGAGCAAGACCCCCAGCAGCCCAGCGACAGCTACGTGCAATCCTTCGCGCGCGGCCTGTCGGTGATCCGGGCATTCGGCCCGGGCCGTTCGCAGATGACGCTGTCCGAAGTGGCCGCCGTGACGGGGCTGACCCGCGCCGGCGCGCGCCGCATCCTGCTGACGCTGGAACACCTGGGCTACGTCACCGTCACCGACCGCAAGTTCGAACTGACCCCGCGCATCCTGGAGCTGGGCTACGCCTACCTGTCCGGCACGCCGCTGTGGAACCTGGCCTTGCCGTACATGGAAGAAGTGGCCGAGCAGACGCGCGAATCGTGCTCGGTGTCGGTGCTGGAAGGCGCCGACATCGTGTACATCCTGCGTCTGTCCACGCACAAAGTGATGACCATCAACCTGGCCGGGGGCAGCCGCCTGCCGGCGTGGGTGACGTCGATGGGCCGCGTGCTGCTGGCCGGCCTGCCGGACGCGGAACTGGACCGGGTGCTGGCCATGAGCCAGATCCAGGCCTATACCCCGCAAACCGTGACCGATATCGCCGACCTCAAGCGCCTGCTGGCCGGCGTGCGCGCCGATGGCTACGCGTGCGTGGCGCAGGAGCTTGAACCCGGCCTGCAATCGGTGGCCGTGCCCATCGTGGACCGCAGCGGCCGGGTGATCGCCGCGATGAACGTCAGCGGGCAGTCCAACCGCTTTACGCGCGAGGCCATGCTGGACGCCTTCCTGCCGCCCTTGCGCCACGCCGCCGACCAGATCAACCACGCGCTGCTGCGCCGCTGATTGCGGCGGGCAGGCACGAAGGTCAGGGCGGTTCAGCATGGCGCGCGGGCTCAGATGGGCGCGACGCCCAGCGTCGTGCCGCCGCACACATACAGCATCTGGCCCGTCACGAAGCCGTTGTCGGGCGACAGGAAGAACATGGCGGCGCGCGCCACGTCTTCCGGCGTGCCCAGGCGCTTGACGACGATGCTGTTGATGATGCGTTCCGTTTGCGGAGCGCCCGCCGGATTGCTCTTGGTGAACAGGTCGGTGGCGATCGGGCCGGGGCCGATGGCGTTGACGGTGATGCCGTCGCCACCCAGCTCCATGGCCAGCGTGCGCGTCAGGCCCACCAGCCCGGCCTTGGTGGCCGAATAGACCACGCGTTCGGGCTTGCCCAGCGCCGCGCGCGACGACATGTTCACGATGCGGCCAAAGCCGGCTTCGCGCATGGCGGGCAGCGCGGCCTGCACCAGGATCAGCGCGGTGCGCAGATGCAGGTTCACCACATAGTCCAGATCCGCCAGGGTGGCCGTGTCGGCCGTGCCCGGGCGCGTTGCACCGGCGTTGTTCACCAGGCCCACGATGTTGTAGGCGGCGGTGACTTCGGCGGCCACTTCCTTGGTGCGCGCTTCATCGGTCAGGTCGGCCTGATACGAGACCAGCCCGGCCGGCGGATTCTCGGGCAGTCGGTAGTCGATGTTGACCACCTTGTGGCCCGCATCCAGCAGCATGCGAATGATGGCGGCGCCTATGCCGGCGCTGCCGCCGGTGACGAGATACGCAGTGGGTTTGCTCATATCGGTTTCCAGTCTGTTCTATGAAAGCGCGTGGGTATCAGTGCGTGGCGTAGCCCCAGGCCAGCACGGCGGTGATGTGGATCACGCCCACCCACAGCATCATGATGACGGTGTAGCCCATCACGTCGCGCAGCTTCAGCTTGGACAGGGCCAGCGCCGGCAGGATCCAGAAGGGTTGCACCAGGTCGTTCCAGGCGTTGCCCAGCATGACGGCCATGGTCGTCTGGTTCATCGCGCTGCCGATTTCCTTGGCGGCGTCAATCATGAACGGACCCTGGATGACCCAGTGGCCGCCGGCCGACGGCGCAAAGAAGTTGATGAAGAACGAGCTGATCAGGCCCCAGAACGGCAGCGTGGCCGGCGTGGCGAAATCAACGAACACTTGCGAGATCGACGTCACCAGTCCCGACGCGGCCATGATGGCCATGATGCCGGCGTAGAACGGGTATTGCAGGATGATCCCGGAAATCGTCTTGATGCCTTCGGTCAGCTTGGCCACGTAGGCGGCCGGCGTGCCCAGCAGGATGATGCCCAGGAACAGGATGATGAAGTTGATCAGGTTCAGGTCCAGCGAGCCGCCGTCCATGAAGTGGAACGTAACGTAGGCAATGCCCAGCGCGCCGATCAAGAGGCTCAGGATGCGGCTGTTATTCAGCTTCGAGGCAATGGTGCCCTTTTCCAGCATGTCTTCGCTGGCGTTGGAGGCGTTGGCGTCGCGGTCGATGGCCGGGTCCACTTCAACGATCTTCTCGCCCTTCTTGGGGTGCAGCCACGCGTTCAGCAGCGGCAGCGTGATGATGATGACCAGGCTGGTGATCAGCATGGGCACCGAGAAAATGGTTTCCGACAGCGGGATGGTGCCCATCTGTTTGGCGGTGGGGTGGCCGGGGGGGGCGACCAGCACCGGGATGCTGGCGGACAGGCCCAGGCCGTACATCGTGAAGCCGCTATAGGCGGCCGCGATGATCAGCGGGTAGTGCACGCCCTTGACCTTCAGCGCCAGCTTCTTGGCGACGATGCCGCCGATGACCAGGCCAAAGCCCCAGTTCAGGTAGCTGCCCACGCCGCCGACCAGCGTGGCGACGATGATGGCGGTGTGCGGCTTGTGCACGTGGCTGACGATGCGGTTCAGCAGGCGGTCGGTCAGCGGCGCGGTGGCCAGCACGTAGCCCATTGCCAGAATCACGGCCATCTGCGTCGTGAACGCCAGCAGGCTCCAGAAGCCCTTGCCCCAGGCGCGGGTCACGTCGCCGATGCTCTGGCCTTCGATGCCCATGGCCAGCAGCACGGTCAGCAACGTCAGTGCAATCGCGAAAACAAAAGGATCCGGCAGATACTTGCGCATCAGCTCGGTAAAGAATGAAGCCAGTTTATTCATGGTGCCTCCAACAACTCCGTAGGCGGGTTCTCTAGTGCCGCGCCCCGCGCGCCATCGGGTGGCGATGCGCAACGGGGATCGACGATTGGTTTTCTTTGTGTGGTGGGGCTCGTGGCCCGCTGGCGCGGTGGGCAATGCCCCGCGCCTTATCTGTTGTGGATTCGGGTAAGAAACGCCGTCAGGAGCCGTCGGCCTTGCTGTTCAGCCACGCCGCCAGTTCGCCCAGCGCCGCGCTTTTCTCGCGCAGCACGCGTTCGCGGCGCTCGGGGCTCCAGGTGTAGAAACCCTGGCCGCTCTTGGCGCCGATCTGGCCGCTGTCGACCTTGCTTTTCAACAGGTCGGAAGGTTCGGTGCGGTTTTCAAGATCTTTGTACAGGTAGCTGGCAATCGCGTAGTGCACGTCGATGCCATTCATGTCGCGCTGCTCCAGCGGGCCGGACAGGGCCAGCCGGATGCCCAGGCTCCACTTGACCACTTCGTCGATGTCCTCGGCGCTGGCCACGCCCTTTTCCAGAAGCGAGATGGCTTCGCGCGCCAGCGCATGCTGGATGCGGTTGGCGATGAAGCCGGGGATGTCCTGGCGCACCAGCACGGGGCGCTTGCCGGCAAAGCGCAGCGTTGCCATGACTTGCGCGACGGTGGCATCCGAGGTGTCGTCATTGCGCACGACTTCCACCAGCGGGATGACATCGGCCGGCGTGAAGAAGTGGGCGCCCACGAAGCGGTCGCGGCGCGTGACGGCGCTGGCGATGGCGTTGATGGACAGGCCCGACGTGTTGGTGGCGAACAGCGTGTGCGCGGGGCACAGCGCGTCAAGCTTGGCAAAGATGCCGCGCTTGAGCTCCAGGTTTTCCGGCACGGCCTCGATGACCAGTTCGACGTCGGCCGCGGCCTCCAGGCCGGCATCCATGCGGATGCGCGCCAGGGATTCCTGCACCTGCTCAGGCGCGTAGACGTTCAGCTGACGGTCGATGACGGCGCGGGCGCGGTCCAGCGCGCCGGGCATGGGATCGATCAGGACGATGTTCAGTCCCTTCGAGGCGAACAGGGCGGCAATGCCGCTGCCCATGGCGCCTGCGCCGATGACGGCGAGATTTTTGAGGGGAGTATCCATGACAGTTCGCTTGGGGCTGCTTGCAGCCGGGCGTAGCAGGCGGGCACGCGGGGAACCAGGGTGGTCTCTGTCTCGTCCTCAGGTGCCTTTCTGTGCGGCGCGGCCAGAAAAATCGTTTTGTTCTATATACGAACATTTGTGCGTGTATAGAATTTCTGTCAGGGATAGTACTAAAAGTCTCCAGGGGTGGACAAATGGCCCCTCAGCGGTGTTCGGCAGGTGGACGCTGCCGCCTAGCCCGAATTGCGCAGCCCGGCGGCAATGCCGTTGATGGTCAGGTGGATGGCGCGCTGCACGCGTTCGTCTATTTCTGCCTTTGGATTGTTCTGCGCCGCGCGGTGGCGGCGAATCAAGTCGATCTGCAAATAGTTCAGCGGGTCGATATACGCAAAGCGTTCGCGCAGCGAATCCTGCAACATGGGGTTGTCGGCCAGCAGTTCGCGTTGGGTCAACAGCTTCAGCATGGCCAACGTGCGGCCATGTTCGGCGCTGATCAGCCCAAAGACGCGTTCGCGCAGGCCGCGTTGCGGCACCAACTGCGCGTAGCGCGCCGCGATGGCCAGATCAGACTTGGCCAGCACCATTTCCATGTTGGACAACAGCGTGCGGAACGCGGGCCAGTCGCGCGCCATCTCGCGCAACTGCGCCAAGCGCGCGCGGCGCGAACGCGGGCCACCTTCGGCGCCCACTTCCAGATAGGCCTCGATGGCCGAGCCCATGCCGTACCAGCCGGTCAGCATCAGGCGGCATTGCGCCCACGAAAAGCCCCACGGAATGGCGCGCAGGTCTTCGATGCGCTGGCCCTTCTTGCGCGAGGCGGGGCGCGATCCGATGTTCAGGCCGGCGATTTCGCTGATGGGCGTGGCGGCAAAAAAATATTCGGCAAAGCGGGGCGTGTCGTACACCAGGCCGCGATAGGTGCGCTGCGCGGTTTCAGACATGAACGACATGGCCGGGCCGTGCTGCGCCATGTGCGCGTCTTCCGCGCTGGTCGCTTCGGCGCGCGGGGCCAGGCTGGATTCCAGCGTGGCGGCCACCAGCAGTTCCAGGTGCCAGCGGCCGACCTCGGCGTCCTTGTACTTGCTTTGGATGACTTCGCCTTGCTCGGTCAGGCGGATCTGCCCGGCGACGGTGCCGGGCGGCTGCGCCAATATGGCGTCAAAGCTGGAGCCGCCGCCGCGCCCCACCGACCCGCCGCGCCCGTGAAACAGGCGCAAGCGCACGTGCCGCGACGAAAACACATCCACCAGCGCGCGTTCGGCCTGGTACAGCGACCAGTTCGACGTCAGGAAGCCGCCGTCCTTGTTGCTGTCGGAATAGCCCAGCATGACCTCCTGCGCGCCGTTCTGCGCCTGCTTCACGCGCTGGCGCACTTCGGGCAAATCCAGCCAGGCTGCCATGATGTCGGCGCCGCGCTGCAAGTCGGGAATCGTTTCGAACAAGGGCACGACCATCAGGCCATCGTCGGGGTCCAGGTCCTGGCCCGCCGGGGCGATCAAGCCCGCTTCCTTTTGCAGCACCATGACTTCCAGCAGGTCGCTCAGCGTTTCGGTGTGCGACACGATGGTCTGGCGCACGGCCTGCTTGCCATAACGCGCGCGACCGGCGGCGGCGGCGCGCAGCACGGCCAGTTCGCGCGTGGTGTCTTCGCTGTAGGCGATCCACGGCGAAGCCAGCGGGCGCGCCTGGGCCAGTTCGGCGCGCAGCAACGCCACGCGGGCGTCTTCGTCCAGCGCCAGGTAGTCCAGCGGTTTGCCTTCGTGCAGCGTGCCGGCGCGCTCGAACAGTTCGGCCAGCGCGCGTTCGTGCACGTCGGAGCTTTGGCGCAGGTCCACGGTGGCCAGGTGAAAGCCGAATACCTCCACGGCTTGTTGCAGGCCGGACAGGCGCAGCTTGGCGATGGGCGAGGCGTGATGCGCGGCCAGCGACGCGGCAATCACGGCCAGGTCGGCGGACAGTTCCCGCGGCGCTTGATACGCGGGGGCCGCGACGGTGCTGCGGCGCGCCAGGTTTTGCCCCGTCAGCGCTTGCGCCGTGGCGGCCAGTCGGGCATAGACGCCGACCAGCGCGCGGCGATAGGGCTCGTCGCTGCGGTGGGGGGAATCGTCGCCGCTGCTGTCGGCCAGCGCCAGCAGTTCCGGGTCGGCGGAGATCAGCAGGGTGGTGATCGACAGTTCCGCGCCCAGCGCGTGAACCTCTTGCAGATAGTGTTCAAACAGCACGGTGGCCTGTCGCAGCAGCGCGCGCTCCAGCGTGGCGGCATCCACGTTGGGATTGCCGTCGCGGTCGCCGCCGATCCAGCTGCCCATGCGCAGAAACGGTTCCAGCGGCGCGGGCGGCGCGGCGAACGGTTTGGCCGGCTCGCGGTTCAACAGCTTGGACAGGTCGGCGTACAAGCGCGGGATGACTTGCAGGAAGGTGCTGCGGTAGTACGACAGCGCGTTCTCGATTTCGTCGGCCACCGTCAGGCGCGTGTAGCGCAGCATGCGCGTCTGCCACAAGGTGGCCACGCGGCCGAGCAGCGCGGCGTCCAGTTCGGCCAGTTCCTCGGGCGTCAGCGGGCTATCGCGTTGGGTCAGCGCCAGGGCAATTTCGCGGTGCACGTCCAGCGTGCTCTTGCGCTGCACTTCGGTAGGGTGCGCGGTCAGCACCGGCACCACGCTGGCGTCGGCCAGCAGACGGCGGATGCGCGCCACGCCCACGCCTTGCTTGCCCAGCGTCAGCACGGCATCGCGCAGGCTGCCACGCGGCGCGGTGTCGCCGGCCAATGCGCGGGTGCGCTGGCGGCGGTTCTGGTCGCGGTCTTCGGCAATGTTGGCCAGATGCAGGAAGTAGCTGAAGGCGCGCGCCACGGAATTCGGGTCGTTGCCTTGCAGCCGCTTGACGCGTTGTTCCAGCAGCTTGCTGTCCGCCTCGTTGCCTTCGCGGCGGAATTTCACGGCGGTGCGGCGCAACGTTTCAATAGTGTCGAACACCCGTTTGCCTTCGCATTCCGCAATCACGGCGCCTAAAAAACGGCCTAGCAGGCGGATATCGTGGCGCAAGGGTTCTGCGGACTCGGACTGCGGGCGGCTGGCTTTCATCGGGCGGGGGTTCCGTCAGGCTGAAGGAAGAAAGAAAAGACGTGGGCGTTGCGGCACTACCGGGAAAATCGGACCGATTGATTTTACGCAGCGTTCCTTACGGGAACGTCGGTATCTCTCGGTTAAAGTCCGTGATGTCCCTTCGTCTTTGTAGAAGCCCCCTTTATGCAAAATCATCAACGTCGCGCGCTCGTACTGTTCTCGGGCGGCCAGGATTCCACCACGTGCCTGGCGTGGGCACTGGACCGCTATGCCCATGTGGAAACGGTGGCGTTTGATTACGGTCAGCGCCATCACATCGAACTGTCGGCGCGCTTGAATGTGCTGCGCGACATTCGCGCCAACTTTCCGGATTGGGCGCCGCGCCTGGGCGAAGACCACTTGCTGGACTTGAAGGTGCTGGGCCAGGTGGGCGACACCGCCATGACCAGCGACCGCGCCATCGAAATGCAGGCCAACGGGCTGCCCAATACGTTCGTGCCAGGGCGCAACCTGCTGTTCCTGACGCTGGCGGCGGCGCTGGGCTATCGGCGCCAGCTGGACGTGCTGGTGGGCGGCATGTGCGAAACGGATTTTTCCGGCTACCCCGATTGCCGCGACGACACCATCAAGGCGCAGCAGGTGGCGCTGGGCTTGGGGCTGGGCACGCGGGTGACGATCGAGACGCCGCTGATGTGGATCGACAAGTCGGAAACCTGGGCGCTGGCCTATCAGCTGGGCGGCGACGCCCTGGTGGAAACCATCGTCGAAGAAAGCCACACCTGCTATCTGGGCGAGCGCGGCGCGCGGCACGACTGGGGCTACGGCTGCGGCGAATGTCCGGCGTGCAAGCTGCGCAAGATCGGCTGGGAAAAGTGGGTGGTGGCCTCGGCCGCGGAAGGCTGATGCTGGCGGCGGGGGGCAGTTGCGGGGGGCTGATGCGGGCTGGGGTTGCGCAGGCGTAGTCGGTGCAAGCCGGCGCGCCCGGCCCTTCAGGCCTGAGCCCGCCTCGAATCGGGCACAGCCGTCACCCTGCCGATAAACCGTCGTCTTAATACATACGCCGCCGCCGCGATCACGCCCGCCATTGCCGCCGACATCGCCATGGCCGCGCGCGCGCCCTGCGTCTCGATCAAAAACGCATACGCCACGGGCGCCGTGGCCGTCAGCAAAAAGCTGGGCACCAGCAGCGCACCGACCAGCGTGCCGTAGCTGCGAAAGTCAAACAAGGCCAGCGGCAGCGTGCCGCGCGTGATGGTCAACAGGCCGTTGCACGCCCCGTAAAGCAGGGCATAGGCGGCAATGGCGTACACGCTGCCGTTGGACAAGCACGCCAGCACAAAGCACAGGGGCATCAAGGTGGTGACGACCCACGTCAACGTCAGCGGATGCAGCCTTGCGCCCAACGTTACGTCGGCCATGCGCGCGGCGAACTGGCCGACGCCCCACAACGCGGCCACGCTGGCCGCCGACGCGCCGGCCACGCCCATGCCCGTCATCAGCGCGATCAAATGCGCGGCGTTGCCGGCGGCCAGGAAGTTGGTCAGCATGGCGATCACCGCGTAAAGCGTGCCGGCCAGACGGCGTGCGGAGGCGTTGCGCGTCAAGCCGGCGGCCGGTCGGTCGGCGACAGCGGCGGGCGCGGCATACCGTTGGCGAGGCAGCGCCAGGTACAGCGGCAAGGTCGCCAACGCCAGCGCGCCGTAGACCAGCACCGCGCCGCGCCACCCCAGCCAGCCGGATAGCGCGTGTCCGGCCGGCCACATCACCGTGGATGCCAGCCCGCCAAACAGCGTGATCTGCGACATGGCCCGGCGCGCCGTCGGCCCGGCGGCGCGCGCCAACGACGCAAACGCCGCGTCGTACAGGCACAGCCGCATGCCCACGCCCAGCACCAGCCACGCCAGGTAATAAGCGGCCAGCGCGTGCGCGGCGGCCAGCAGCGCGCAGCCCGTCGCCCCGATCAACACGCCCAACGGCATCACGCGATGCCCGCCCCAGCGGTCCACCGCGCGGCCGGCCAGCGGCGACACCAGCGCCATCGTGACGATGGCGGCCGAAAACCCGCCATAGACGACGGACGCGTTCCAGCCCAGGTCGGCCGTCATCGCCGGGCCGAACGCGCCGATCAGGTAAAACGTGACGCCCCAGTTGACCAGCTGGGTCAGCCCCAGGCAGACGACGGCGCGCGGCGCAATCACGGCCGCTGCGGTGGCGTCGTGTCGCCTTCGCCCAGGCTGCGCTGCATCAGCACCGTGTCACGCCATTCGCCATGCTTGTGGCCCACGGATCGCAGCGTACCCACCGGATGAAAACCCTGACGGGCATGCAGCGCCAGCGACGCGGCGTTGCGGCTGTCGCCCACCACCGCCAGCATCTGGCGCCAGCCGGCGGCGGTGCAGCGTTCAACCAACGCGGCCAGCAGCTTGCCGCCGATGCCCAAGCCGGCGCGGCCGGCCTTCACATAGACAGAGTCCTCAACCGTGTGCCGGTAGGCCGGGCGCGGGCGGTACGGCGTGACGTAGGCGTAGCCGACGACTTCAGCGTTGATCTCGGCCACCAGGTAGGGCATGTCTTTTTCCAGCACGCCCGCGCGGCGCAGCCGCATGTCGTTGATGGAAGGCGGCTCCAGTTCGAAGGACGCGGTGCCGTGTTCAACGTGGTGCGCGTAGATGGTCTTGATGGCGGGCAGGTCAGCGTCCGCGCTGTCGCGGATGAGAACGGTAGGGGTGTTGGGCGACATGGGAAGCCAAGAGCGGGACAAGGGAAAAAAACCAGTCGCCAGTGTGGCGCAAGCCCAATCATTAATAAAGCTTTGGTCCGTTATGATTTGCATAAGCAAAACTTTGGGTAAACGTCATGCGGGGCCTGAATCTGGACCATTTGCGCACCTTTGCGCAGGTGATTGAGCTGGGCAGTTTTTCAGCCGCCGCCGAACGCGGCGGCGTGACCCAGCCCGCCGTGAGCCTGCAAATCCGCCAGCTGGAACGGCGCTTTGGCTTGAAGCTGGTCGAACGCGTCGGCCGCCCTGCCGGGCCGCCGGCGGCGGGGTTGGAACTGCTGACGCATATCCGGGTCATCGACGCGGCGCTGGCGCAGGCCGAGCAAGCCATGACCGCGCACGCGTCGCAGGTGTCCGGCCGCATCCGGCTGGGCACGGGCGCCACCGCTTGCACGTATCTGCTGCCGCCCATCCTGGCGCAGTTGCGCCGGCGCTTTCCCGCGCTGGATATCGTGGCCAGCACCGGCAACACCGTCGATATGTTGCGCGGGCTGGAGAACAACACGCTGGACATGGGGCTGGTGACCCTGCCCGCGCCCGGCCGCATGTTGCAAGTGACGCCCGTCATGGAAGACGAGTTCGTGGCCATTTTCCCGGCGCGCGACGCCGCCGCCATTCCCGCCCAGATCACCCCGCAGGCCCTGGCGCCGTGGCCGCTGGTGCTGTTCGAGCCGGGCGCGCGTACCCGGCGGCTGGTGGACGACTGGTTCGAAGCGGCGGGCGTCGCGGCCAAACCCGTCATGGAGCTGGGCAGCACCGAAGCCATGAAGGAAATCGTGGCGGCGGGCCTGGGCTGCGCGGTGCTGCCCAAGCTGGCCGTGTCGGGCGCGGGGCAGCGCGATGTGCTGGCGGTGCGTACGCTGACGCCGCGCCTGTCGCGCGAACTGGCGATTGTGATGCGGCGCGACAAGCCCCTGAGCCGGGGCTTGCGCCATTTGCAGGACGCGTTGCTGGCGTTGAAGGCGTAGGCCGCCGGCACGCCTGCGCCCGATCCAGCGTATTATTTACCGTTTTGCCGCCACGCTAACAGCACTCGAGACAAATCATGCCGCACTACCGTTCCCGCACATCGACCCACGGCCGCAACATGGCCGGCGCCCGCGCCCTGTGGCGCGCCACTGGCATGAAGGACGGTGATTTCGGCAAGCCGATTATCGCGGTAGTGAACTCGTTCACGCAGTTCGTGCCCGGCCACGTGCACCTGCGCGACCTGGGCGCGCTGGTCGCCAAAGAGATCGAAGCCGCCGGCGGCGTCGCCAAGGAATTCAACACGATCGCCGTCGATGACGGCATCGCCATGGGCCACGGCGGCATGCTGTATTCGCTGCCGTCGCGCGAACTGATCGCCGACTCGGTCGAATACATGGTCAACGCGCATTGCGCCGACGCCATGGTCTGCATTTCCAACTGCGACAAGATCACCCCGGGGATGTTGATGGCCGCCATGCGCCTGAACATCCCGGTCGTGTTCGTGTCCGGCGGCCCGATGGAAGCGGGCAAGGTCAAGTCGCCCACCGACGGCAAGGTCATCGCCAAGATCGACCTGATCGACGCCATGATCAAGGCCGCCGACCCCAACGTGTCGGACGCCGAAGTGGCCGAAGTCGAACGCAGCGCTTGCCCCACGTGCGGCTCCTGTTCCGGCATGTTCACCGCCAACTCGATGAACTGCCTGACCGAAGCCATCGGGCTGGCCCTGCCGGGCAACGGCACCATCGTCGCCACGCACGCCTGGCGCAAGGGCTTGTTCGAGCAAGCCGGCCGCCTGGTCGTCGATTTGTGCCGCCGCTACTACGTCGAAGAAGACGAATCGGTCCTGCCGCGCAACATCGCCACCAAGAGCGCGTTCCAGAACGCGATGGCGTTGGACGTTGCTATGGGCGGCTCGACCAACACCGTGCTGCACCTGCTGGCCGCCGCGCAGGAAGCAGGCGTGGATTTCACGATGGCCGACATCGACCGCATCTCGCGCAAGGTGCCGTGCCTGTGCAAGGCGGCGCCCGCCACCGACAAGTACCACATTGAAGACGTGCACCGCGCCGGCGGCATCCTGGGCATCCTGGGCGAACTGGCGCGCGCCGACCTGCTGGACCTGTCTTGCGGCAACGTGCACAGCGGTACGCTGGGCAACGCCATCCAGAAGTGGGACGTGGCCGGTGACGCAAGCGAAGAAGCGCAGAAGTTCTATCGCGCCGCGCCCGGTGGCATCCCCACCACGGTCGCCTTCAGCCAGGACGCCACGTTCCTGACGCTGGACACCGACCGCAAGACGGGCTGCATCCGCAGCAAGGAAAGCGCCTATTCCAAGGACGGCGGGCTGGCCGTGCTGTATGGCAACCTGGCCGAGAAGGGCTGCATCGTCAAAACCGCCGGCGTGGACGAATCGCAATGGGTCTTCACGGGCCGCGCCCGCGTGTTCGAAAGCCAGGACGACGCCGTTGAAGGCATCCTGGGCGACAAGATCGTGGCGGGCGACGTCGTCGTGATCCGCTACGAAGGCCCCAAGGGCGGCCCCGGCATGCAAGAAATGCTGTACCCCACGTCGTACCTCAAGTCCAAGGGCCTGGGCAAAACCTGCGCCCTGTTCACCGACGGCCGTTTCTCGGGCGGCTCGTCCGGCCTGGTGATCGGCCACGCCTCGCCGGAAGCGGCCGAGGGCGGCACGATCGGCCTGGTGGAAGAAGGCGACATCATCGAAATCGACATCCCCAACCGCAAGATGCACCTGGCGGTTTCCGACGAAGAACTGGCCCGCCGCCGCGCCGCGATGGACGCGCGCGCCGACGGCTGGGAGCCGGTCGGCCGCGAACGCGTGGTGTCGCAAGCCCTGCAAGCCTACGCAGCATTGGCCACGTCGGCCGACCGCGGCGCGGTGCGCGACCTGTCGCAGCTGAAGCAAAAAGCCAAGCGCTGATCGCGGCGCAGGGCTGGGAAGAACGGCGCCCGTGGGGCGCCGTTTTATTTGCGCGGTGCGGCGCCATTGGGGTCGCAAGACACCGCGCAATGTAGCGGGATACTGCGAAATACAGGGTTAAAGCGGTAAATTCGATCTACAACATATAGGCTGTTTTTTAGGCTTCAAGGACGCCCGACATGGCTTTGAATTCCGATGCATTGCGCGTGTTTCTCGGCGTGGTTGACGCCGGGTCGCTTAGCGCCGCGGCCGAGCTGCTGGGGCAGACGGCATCCGGAGTCAGCCGGGCCTTGTCACGGCTGGAAGATGACTTGGGCGTGATGCTGCTGAACCGCACCACGCGGCGCATGGAGCTGACCGAAGAGGGCGCGCACTTCTTGCCCAAGGCCCGGCAGATTGTCGCGTCGCTGGACGAGGCCGAAGAGTGCATGCGCATGGTGCATCAGCGGCCGGCGGGCAGATTGCGGGTGGATGCGTCGGTGCCGGTGATGCTGCATTGCGTGGTGCCGCACGTGGGGGAATTCCGGCGTGAGTATCCCGAGATCACGTTGGAACTGACCAGCAACGATCGCATCGTGGACCTGATAGAGCACCGCACCGACATCGCGATCCGCATGGGACCGCTAACGGATTCCACCTTGCATGCGCGCGTGTTGCGGCCGTCGCCGCGCTGGATGATGGCCAGCCCCGACTACATCGCGCGGCGCGGCGCGCCGGAAACGGTTGAGGATTTGGCGCGGCATGAAGTGTTGGGATTCACGCAGCCCGAAAGCCTGAACCTGTGGCCGCTCAAGCACGCGGGCGGGTCCAGTTTTCAAGCGACGCCGACGCTGGCCACATCAAGCGGAGAAACGCAGCGCCAGTTGGCGCTACGCGGCGTGGGCATCGCCTGCCTGTCGGATTTCGTAGTGCGCGAAGATATCGCGGCGGGCAGGTTGGTGAAGGTGATGGAAGGCGTGTACAGCGATCACCTGCAACCGATGCACGCCGTGTACCACCGCAACACGCAGCTGTCGCGGCGCATCGCGTGCTTCCTGGATTTCTTTGCGCAGCGGGTTTGATGCGTTCTTGAAGCGTTCTTGAAGCGTTCTTGAAGCGCTCTTGACGCGCCGCATGCAGGGCCGTGCACGCCGCGCGAAGGTCCCACTGAAGGCGGCCCCGCCCGCACGCCGCCTTCTGCTGCTTACGCGTGCAGTGCCCGTCCAAACGCAGCCAACACCGATTCGTGCAGTGTTTCCGACAACGTCGGATGCGCGAATACCGTGTGCATCAAGTCTTCCTCGGTGGCTTCCAATGACGCCGCCACGCCATAGCCGGTGATCAGCTCGGACGCTTCGGGATGGATGATGTGCGCGCCCAGCAGTTCGCCTGACTTCGCATCGAACACCGTCTTGACCAGCCCTTGGTCTTCGCCCATGGCGATGGCCTTGCCGTTGCCGGCAAAGGTGAATTTGCCGACGCGGATCTCGCCGCCGTGGGCCTTGGCGTGTTCCCGCGCGCGGGCTTCCGTCATGCCGATGCTGGCCACTTGCGGGTATGAATACGTGCAGGCGGGGATGCGCAGCGGGTCGATGGCGTGCACCGTCTTGCCCGCGATGGCTCCCACGCACAGCACGCCTTCATGGCTGGCCTTGTGGGCAAGCCAGGGCGCGCCGGCCACGTCGCCGATGGCGTAGACGCCGGGTTCGCCGGTGCGGCAATGCGCATCGGTGACGATGTGGGTTTTCTCGACCTTCACCCGCGTCTTCTCCAGGCCCAGGTCTTCAACGTTGCCGACGATGCCGGCCGCGACGATAACGCGGTCCACCTCCAGCTGCGTGGTCTTGCCTTGCTGTTCCAGCGTGACGCTGACGCCCTTGGCAGACAGCGACGACGCCGTAACGGCGCATTGCGTCAGCACGCGGATGCCCTGCTTTTCGAACGCCTTGCGCGCCAGCTGCGAAATTTCCGCGTCTTCTTGCGGCAGGATTTCGGGCGTCATGTCGATCAGCGTCACGTCCGAACCGATGGCGCGGTAGAAGCTGGCGAATTCCGCGCCGATGGCGCCCGCACCCACCACAAGCAATGTCTTCGGGATCTCGTTGGGGGCAAGGGCCTGGCGGTAGGCCCAGATGCGTTCGCCCAGCGGCAACGCGGGCAGTTCGCGGGCACGCGCACCGGTTGCCAGGATGATGTGCTTGGCGGACAGCGTTGTGCCGTTGTCCAGCGCCAGCTTGCCGGCGCCGGCCAATTGGGCGCGCGCGGCGAACACCGTCACACCGTTCTTCTTCATCAGATGCGCCACGCCCTGGCCCAGCCGGCCCGCCACCTTGCGCGACCGCGCGACCATGGCGGCCAGATCGGCGCGCGCCTCACCGGTGCCGGTGACGCCGTAGTGCGATGCTTCTTGGCAGGCGCGCAGCACCGTTGCGCTGTGCAGCAAGGCCTTGGTGGGTATGCAGCCCCAGTTCAGGCAGATGCCGCCCAACTCGGCGCGTTCCACCAAGGCCACCGACATGCCCAGCTGCGCGGCGCGGATGGCGGCCACGTAGCCGCCGGGGCCGCCGCCAACGACGACCACATCAAACACGTTCTTCGTCATCGTCGGGCTCACAGCAGTATGCGCACGGGGTTTTCGATCAGCGTGCGCAAGGCGGCCAGCCAGCGCGCGCCCACCGCGCCGTCCACCGCGCGGTGGTCGGCGGACAAGGTCACGGTCATGACGGTGGCGGCGACCAGTTCGCCGTTGTCGCCTACGACAGGCCGCCGTTGGGCCGCGCCCACCGCCAGGATGGCGGCCTGCGGCGGGTTGATGATGGCGGCAAACTGGCTGATGCCGTACATGCCCAGGTTGCTGACCGTGAGCGAGCCGCCCGTGAATTCCTCGGGCTTCAAACGGTTGATCTTGGCGCGCCCGGCCAGCTCGACGATTTCGTTCGCGATGGAAGTCAGGGACTTGATGTCCGCGTCGCGCACGATGGGCGTGACCAGGCCGCCGTCGGTGGCGACGGCCACCGAGATGTCGGCGCCGGCGTGGTATTCGATGTCGTCTTCATGCCAGCTGACATTCACTTCGGGCACTTCGCGCAGCGCCAACGCGGCCGCGCGCACGATGAAATCGTTGACCGACAGCTTGACCGCGCCGCCATGATTCGCTTGCGCGCGCAGGGCCAGCAGCGCGTCCATCTTGCAGTCCACCGACAGGTAGAAGTGCGGCACGTTCTGCTTGCTTTCCGTCAAGCGGCGGGCGATGGCGCGGCGCATGCCGGTGTGCGGCACGCGGCGCGCGGCGGGGCGGCCGGATGGTGGCGTGGCGTTAGCGGTGGGC
>NZ_JBLVOL010000058.1:0-13673 GCF_053543755.1 Achromobacter semiaridum
GGGCTGGGCTGGGCTGGCGCTAGGGTCCGCCCATTCCAGGGCTTACACTGTCGGTCGACTCCGTTTTTTCGCGGTTTTTGCGAACCGCCCTATTGTGACCAACACGCCCTTTTCCACCCTTCCCCTTCTGCCCGCCCTGCTTGATAACCTGCAAAGCCTGGGGTTCGAGCAGATGACGCCTATCCAGGCGCAAAGCCTGCCGCTGATTTTGGAAGGCCGCGACATCATCGCGCAAGCCAAGACCGGCAGCGGCAAGACCGCGGCATTTGGCCTAGGCGTGCTGCAAAAGCTGGACCCCACGCGCCTGGCGCCGCAAGCGTTGCTGGTGTGCCCCACCCGCGAATTGGCCGACCAGGTAGCGCAGGAACTGCGCCGCCTGGCGCGCCTGATTCCCAACGTGAAGATTTTGACGCTGTGCGGCGGCGCCCCTGCCCGCCCGCAAGCCGAATCGCTGGCGCGCGGCGCGCACCTGGTGGTGGGCACGCCCGGACGTATCCAGGACCATCTGGAACGCGGCAGCCTGGACCTGGCCGGCCTGACCACGCTGGTGCTGGACGAAGCCGACCGCATGGTCGATATGGGTTTCTACGACGACATCGTGGCCATTGCCTCGCACTGCCCCACCAAGCGCCAGACGCTGCTGTTCTCGGCCACCTACCCCGACAACATCCGCAAGCTTAGCGCGCGGTTTCTGCGCAACCCCGCCGAGGTCAAGGTCGAGGCGCAGCACGACGCCAGCCGCATCGAACAGATCTTCTTTGAAATCGACGAAAAAGACCGCCTGGACGCCGTGGCGCGCCTGTTGGCGCATTACCGCCCCGTGTCCACGCTGGCGTTCTGCAATACCAAGGTCCGCAGCCACGACCTGGTGGAACGCCTGCAAGCCGACGGCATCAGCGCGCAAGCGCTTAACGGGGACCTGGAACAGCGCGAACGCGACGAAATCCTGATCCAGTTCGCCAACCAAAGCTGCGCCGTGTTGGTGGCGACCGACGTGGCGGCCCGTGGCCTGGACATCCAGAACCTGGGCGCCGTCATCAATGTGGACGTCACCAAGGACACCGAAGTGCACGTGCACCGCATCGGCCGCAGTGGCCGGGGCGACCAGAAGGGCTTGGCGCTAAGCCTGTGTTCGCCCGACGAAATGCGCTGGGCCAATCTGGTTGAGCAATACCAGGGCTCGCCCTTGAAGTGGGGCGACATCAAATCCCTGAAACCCAAGGCCGACCGTCCCTTGCGCGCGCCCATGGTCACGCTGTGCATCCAGGGCGGCAAGAAAGACAAGCTGCGCCCGGGCGACCTGCTGGGCGCCCTGACCGGTGACGGTGGGCTGACGTTTGAACAGGTGGGCAAGATCAATATCACGGAATTCAACGCCTACGTGGCGCTGGACCGCCAGATTGCCAAACAGGCGTTTTCGCGCGTGTCCAACAGCAACATCAAAGGCCGGCGCTTCCGTATGCGCTTTCTTGAGGAATTCTGATTATTGGCAGGGTTCGATATACCCAGCGGTAATTTATCGGCAGAAATCCCGCATGGCATTACCGCCGGCAATTACCGCCGGGACGTGACGAAAGCTTGATGATTTTGCAGGGCATTTGCCATAATGGCGCCGCTTGACGCAGCCGCCCCGTCGGATGCGCGGCGGTGTGGGCTTGGAACCAATGGTTCGCGGTGGGTTCCAACGAAGCCTTGTCCCCCTTTAACCATCACAAGAGAAACTCACCATGATCAAGTCCGACGATACCGGCAAGCTGATCCTGCGCCTGGCTTTGGGCATCCTGATTCTGCTGCACGGCTTGTCCAAACTGATGGGCAATGGCGTTACCGGCATCAGCGGCATGCTGTCTTCGCACGGCCTGCCGGGCTTTCTGGCCTATGGCGTTTACGTGGGCGAGATCATCGCGCCCGTTCTGCTCATCGTTGGCGTCTACACGCGCCTGGGTGGTCTGATCATCGTCATCAATATGGTGGTTGCCATCTTGCTGGCGCACACCGGGCAGCTCAGCAGCATGACGAACAATGGCGGCTGGGCCCTGGAACTGCAAGGCATGTTCCTGTTCGCCGCGCTGGCGCTGGCCTTCATGGGCGCCGGCCGTTTCAGCCTGGCCGGTAACGGCGGACGCTGGAACTGATCGCCGCCATCGCCGCCATCGCCGTTACGCGGCGTGACGTGGCGTGACGCAAAACGGGGTCGCCATGGCGGCCCCGTTCTTTTTTCCGCAACGTTTGATACCAACGACATGCGCCGTCACGCAGGCGCAAACATCGGTCACGCGAAAGCTGTTTCGGATCGATTACAAGAGGCGAACGACTGCCATCCGGTATGGCCTAATCCTTACCAGCGCACCAAGGGCGTATGACACGCCTGGCGCAGGTAGGGAGTCAAGAACATGAAGAAGAGCCTTTTGTTGATGATGGTGATGGCCAGCATGCTGACCGGATGCGTCGTGGTGCCGGCCCGCCCGGCTTACTATCGCCAGGCGCCGGTGTATTACACACCGCACTATTACTACCCGGCGTATCCCGCGCCGCATTACTACCGCGGTTATTGACCGTCGCCGTCGACGCGTCCTGAAGGAACTGCCATGACGCCCCTGACCCGGATTTCCCGCCTGCGGCCTGCCGCCGCCCACATCGCTCTTGCCGTGTCCTTGCTGGCGGCGGGCAGCGCCGCCGTGGCGCAAACCTACGACGCCCCGCCGCCCCCGCCGGGAGCGCCCGGCGCCCCCGACTACGATGGCGGCGACCCCGCATCCGCGAATCTTGCGCTGGTGGACCGCAGCCCCGAACCCCCGCCGCCCTTGCCCCAGTATGTGCAGCCGCCTGCCCCGGCCGACGGTTATCTGTGGGTGCCTGGCTACTGGAGCCGCAACCGCTACGGCTTTTTCTGGGTGCCCGGCGCCTGGGTGCTGGCGCCCTATAACGGCGCGTTGTGGACGCCCGGATACTGGGGGTTCTCCAATGGGCTGTACGTATGGAGCCCCGGTTACTGGGGCCCCCACGTGGGGTTCTATGGCGGCATCAACTATGGCTTCGGCTATGTCGGCCTGGGCTATGTGGGCGGTTACTGGAAGCGTGACCGCTTCTACTACAACCGTTCGGTGACGAACGTAAACGTCACGCGGGTCACCAACGTCTATAACCACACCGTGGTCGTCAACAACATCGACAACCGCCGCGTCAGCTATCACGGCGGGCCGAACGGCATCCGGCGCGCGGCGGACCCGCGCGAGCTGGCCGCCCGCAACGACCGCCATGCGCCGCCGACCGACATACAGCGCAACTACGTGCGTGAAGCGGGCAATAACCGCGCGCAGTTCTACGACCACAACAAGGGCCGCCCGCCGCAGGCGTTTGTGGATCACCCCGATAACGGTCGCGGGCCACAAGGTGGCCGACCGGGTGGTGACAACAACCGCCCCGACCCGAATCGCGGGAACCCGAATAGGCCGGACCAAGGCCGAGGCCCGGGCCAGACCGTGATCGGGACGCAGGCGCAACGGGATGTGCAGCAGCGGGATGTAGAGCGGGTCCAGCAGCAGATTCAACAGCGAAATCCGCAGCGGGATCAGCAGCAGCGGGATCAGCAGCAGCGCGATCAGCAGCAGCGCGATCAGCAGCAGCGGGATCAGCAGCAGCGCGATCAGCAGCAACGCGATCGCCAGCAAAGAGACGTGCAGCAGCGGGACGTGGAGCGGGTCCAGCAGCAGATTCAACAGCGGGACCAACAGCGGGACCAACAGCAGCGAAGTCAGCAGCAACGCGATCAACAGCAGCGCGCGCAGCAACAGCGTGATCAACAACAAGCGCAACAACAAGCGCAACAGCAATCCCGTCAGCAACAGGCGCGGGATCAGCAGGCGCGCCAGCAGCAGCAAGATCGCGAACAACAGCAAGTGCGTCAGCAACAGGCGCGCGAACAGCAGCAGCAACAGCAACAACAGGCCCGTCAGCAACAGGCCCGCGATCAACAGCAACAGCAGGTGCGCCAGCAACAGGCCCGTGAACAGCAGCAAGGCCGTCAGCAGCAGGCGCGTGAACAACAGGCGCGTGAGCAGCAACAGCAACAAGCCCGCCAGCAACAAGGCCGCGAACAGCAACAGGCGCGGCAACAGCAGGCGCGCGAGCAGCCGCAGCGGCAACCGGGCGGTGGCGGCGATGGCGGTGGCAGAGGCGGTGGCCCCAACCGTGACTGAACTGGACCCTGCGCCGCACGCGGACTACAGTAGGCCACTTGCCGCCACCCGCCGCGCGCCCAACGATTGATTATTGGAGACTTCCATGAAGCGCCTTGTTTCTAGCCTGATGCTCTGCGGCCTGCTGGCCGCCGCATCCGCCCACGCCGCCTTGAACGTGGGCGCGCCCGCGCCCGATTTCAGCACAGACGCCTCGCTGGGCGGCAAGGTCTTCACGTTCAAGTTGAACGACGCGCTAAAGCAAGGCCCGGTCGTCCTGTATTTCTTTCCCGCCGCCTTCACGCAGGGCTGCACCATCGAGGCCCACAACTTTGCCGAAGCCACGGACGAGTACAAGTCGCTGGGGGCCACCGTCATTGGCGTATCTACCGACAACATCGACACGCTGAACAAGTTCTCGGTCAGTGAATGCCGTGGCAAGTTTGCGGTGGCCGCGGATGCCGATGGCAAGATCATGAAGTCGTATGACGCCGTGCACGACAAGCGCCCGGAATACGCGCAGCGGATTTCCTACGTGATTTCACCGCAAGGCAAGATCCTGTATGAATTCACCGATATGAACCCCGAGTCGCATGTGACGAACACCATGCGCGCGCTGCGCGACTGGAAGGCCAAGCAGGAAAAGGCCAAGTAAGAAGCGACTTCAGCAAGCAAGAAAAAAGGCGCCGCACGGCGCCTTCGTTTTTTCCGGCCATAAGCGCGGGACGTCCTACGTGTTAAACGGCCACACCGTCGGATGCGTGCCCGGCGGGCTGGACGGGCGAGTCCAACGAGCCGGCGTTTCGGAAAAGCGCGCGCCATGGCGCACCGCCACCAATTCGCCAAAACCCGATGCTTCCGTTTCCAGCAAGCCGTCAAAGTCCGGCATGCGGCAGTCCAGCCCGCCTTCCACCCTGCCCATCCCGCGCAACCAATGCGCCGTCTGCGCCAGCGACACCCGCACGTGCCAGCTGCCACCTTCTGTTGCTTGCCGCGCCAACGCCACCTGCGCGCCAAACGCCATCAGGTAGCCCGAGGCATGGTCAAGAATCTGCATCGGCAAGGGCTTGGGCGTTTTCTGGCCGGCTGCCTGCGCTTCGGCGTGGTTAAAGCCGGTGGCGGTCTGCACCAGCGAGTCGAAACCCCGGCGGTTGGCCCACGGGCCCACGTTGCCATAGGCCGATAGCGACACATACACGATGCCCGGGCGGATGCGCGCGGCGTCTTCCGGCCCGAAGCCCAGCGCCGCCATCCCGCCCGGCCGATAGCCCTGCACAAACACATGGGCGCTGCGCAGCAGGTTGCCCAGCGCGATACGGCCGTCGGCCGTGTCCAGGTCAGCCAGCACCGAGAGCTTGCCCCGGCTGGTGTCGATGATGTTGTCGATGTTGGGCAACTGCGGTGAGTTCACCAGCATCACGTCGGCGCCGTAAGCGGCCAGCGCGCGGCCACACACGGGGCCGGCGATGATGCGCGTCAGGTCCAGCACGCGGATGTCTTTCAGCGGCCGGGCGTCGTGCCCATACTTGGGCAAGGGACGCGGGTCGGCGTCGCCGATACGCTCGATGGTCATCAGGGGTTGCGCGGCAACGGCCTGGCCTTGCGGATGGCGATCCCATTCGTCAAAGCTGCGCATGGCGGCCACCACCAGGCCCGCGTCAGCGGCCACCTGTTCGAAGTCCAGCGCTTTCCAGCGGCTTAACGCCGCTTGCACCACGTCGCGCGTGGTGCCCTCGCCAACGGGACAGCCCAACAACGCCAGCGCGCCGTCTCGATGGTGGGCAAAGTTGGCATGGATGCGCACCCAGCCCCCGTCGCCACACTGGTACACCCCGCTGATGGGGTCCCAGATATTTGGCGTGACGCCATTGATGGTGAAGTGGCTGCGGCATTCCTGCGCCGCGTGCAGCATGTCTACGCTGACCTGCTGGCGCGCGCCGCCGCGCAGGTGCCAGAGTTCGGCTGCGGCCAGCGCCGCCGCGGCCATGCTGGTCTGCGCCGCCGTCCCCACCGCGAACGAAGACGGCAGCACCGGTTCGGCGCCTGTCAGCATCACGTGTTCAAGGGACTCGTCGGGTAAATCGAAAGAACGCCACAACCTTTGCAGAACGTCGCGCGATGTCGTGGCGGCGGATGTGCGTCCCCGTAGAAAGGACGGGCGAAGGTCCATCAGATTTCCCATAGCGTTCAACTTTTTTTCAGTCGTTGAATCGATTACATGGCGGCGGCCCGGGCGCGTCAATACAAACCTCGCGCCAGCGTGTTTCATGGTTTGACCGCTACGCGCCTGCCGAACCGCCTTGGCGCCCTTGCCGGAATGCCGTCCGGCCTCCCCCGCTGCCCGGGCGGATGGCGCATCCCGCGTGCCGCGCGCAATGCCGCTTGGACCCCGCGCATTCCGCCCCGTCGCGCCGTCACATCTACTCGTAGTTTTTACATCGTCTTCCATGCGGCTTCCGTGCCGCGGGCCAATATAGAATGCCAGCCTCGCCGCGGGTAACGCCCGCCCGCCCACTTTTGCCTGGGATTGAATTCCATGAATACGCTGCTCTGGCTGCGCACCGACCTGCGCATGCACGACAACCCCGCGCTGGCGGCCGCCCGTGAAAATGGCACGGTGACCGCGTTGTTTCTGGCCGCGCCCAAGCAGTGGCGCCTGCATGGCGACGCGCCGGCCAAGGTGGATTTCTGGTTGCGCAACCTGCGTGAACTGTCGCGCGACCTGGGCGAACGCGGCATTCCGCTGAAACTGCTGACCGTGTCGGACTGGAGCCAGGCGCCCCAGGCCATTGCCGATTTCTGCCAGGCGCACGGCATTTCGCAGGTGCACGCCAACACCGAATGGGCGATCAACGAACGCCGCCGCGACGCCGCGGTTGCCGCCGCGCTGGACGGCATCGGCGTGGACTGGACACTGCATCACGGCGCGACCCTGCTGCGCCCGGGCACCGTGACCACCGGCAAGGGCGACTGCTATCGCGTGTACACGCCCTATGCGCGCACCTGCCGCGACCGGCTACGCACGGCGCCGATCATGGCGTTGCCTGCCCCACGCCCACAAACCCCGCCAGACTGGGCCGCCGACCCGTTGCCCGACGCCTTCGACGGCTTTGCCGCCCCCAGCGACGCCGTGCGCGCGCTATGGCCCGCCGGCGAAACCGCCGCCGGAGACCGGCTGGACGCCTTCACCGACGGCATCATCGACGCCTATAAGGAAGAACGCGATTTTCCCTCCCTGCCCGCGACCAGTTGCCTGTCGTCCTACCTGGCGGCCGGCGTGCTGTCGCCCGGCCAGGCGCTGCGCGCGGCGCTGGCGTCCAACCATGGCGAGATCGATAGTGGCAAGGCGGGCGCGGCCACGTGGATCAACGAACTGCTGTGGCGCGAGTTCTATCTGCACCTGCTGGCCGCCTACCCTTCGCTGTCCATGCATCAGCCGATGAAGCCGGAAACCGCCGCCGTTCCGTGGCGCGATGCACCGGATGACCTGCAAGCGTGGCAGCAAGGCCGGACCGGTATTCCGATCGTGGACGCGGCCATGCGCCAGTTGCTGGCGCTGGGCTGGATGCACAACCGGCTGCGCATGGTCACCGCCATGTTCTTGTCCAAAAACCTGTTGATCGATTGGCGGCTGGGCGAAGCGTGGTTCATGGCGCAGCTGGTGGACGGCGACCTGGCGGCCAACAACGGCGGCTGGCAATGGAGCGCGTCCACGGGCGCCGACGCCGTGCCGTACTTCCGCGTCTTCAACCCGCTATCGCAATCACGCCGCTTCGATCCGCGCGGCGTGTTCCTGCGCGAATGGTTGCCTGAACTGGCCGACCTGGACGATAAGGCCATCCACGACCCCAGCCCGATGGAGCGTGCGGCGGCGAGCTACCCGATGCCTATCGTGGACCTGGCACAAAGCCGCTTGCGCGCGTTGGAAGCGTTTGGGAATTTGCCGGCGGTGGCTTGACTGAATCCAGGACGGCGCATGGCCGATCACGAACCCGGCGCCGCCTGCTTGTCCAGGCGCTTGATAAACACCTGCAATTCCTTTTCGACCTGCTTGTCGCCGCGCGCCTGGGCGGCCGCCACACCGCGTTCCCACGCCGCGCGGGCCTCGTTCGTATCGCCCCGCCCCAGGCAGGCTTTGCCCAGCCATTTCCACGCAACGGAATACGCGGGGTCGAATTCCAATGCCGCGCGCATATGGGTTTCGGCTTTTTCAAAGCTGTCTTGTTCGGCATAGGCCTTGCCTAGCGAAAACCGCAGCAACATATTGTCGGTGCCCTTGGCCAACATCGCCTCCAGGCGTTCGATCATTCCTTCCATCGGCGCGCTCCTGCTTTTGGGTTGTGCATCGTCTTGTGCATCGATTTGACGGCAAACGGCCATGATAGGACGCGGTGCGGCCAAGCGCGCCAATGGCCCCAGCGCGTGCCGGGTTGGCGGCCAACTGAAAATTGCGGTTTCCCCGCGTTTCAAGATGCCCCACGCGGGAATGTTCCGAGGATTATCCTGTCACACCGCTTATTGCCCATTAAGGGTTTTGCTTCATGATGCGATTACGAATGCGGCTGACCAAACTCGTGCCGATGCTGTGCCTGGCGCTGGCGAGCGTGGCAGCGGCCGCTGCTTTCCCTGCCGCGGCCACTGCGCCGCAAGAAGACACGCGCGGTCATGAAGCCGCCTTGGTCAACCGCATCACCTGGGGCGCCACGCCCGCCGAGCTTGCCCGCATTCACCAGATGGGCGTGCAGCCCTACCTGCAAGCCCAATTGCACCCGGACCCGCGCGCGCGCCTGCCCGCGGCCGTGCAGTCCGCCATTGACGCGCTGTCCATCAACCAGGAATCGGAACAGGACGCCCAGGCGCGGCAGCGCAAGTTGCGCCAGGATGCACGCGACCTGGATCCGCAAGCCAAGCTGCAAGCGCAGCGCGAAGCGCGCGCGATATCGCAACAGCGCGCCCAGGACGCCGCCAGCCGCGCCGTGTGGCGCGCGCTGTATTCGCCCACCCCCTTGCAGGAGCAGATGACGTGGTTCTGGATGAACCACTTCAATGTGTTCGCGGGCAAAGGCGACGTAGGCACGTATCTGCCGCAATACGAAGAACGCGCCATTCGCCCGCACGCGCTGGGCAAATTCCGCGACATGCTGCGCGCCACCGTCAGGTCGCCCGCCATGCTGGTGTACCTGGACAACACGCGCAATGTGGCGGGGCACATCAACGAAAATTACGCGCGCGAAATCATGGAGCTGCACACGCTGGGCGTGGGCGGCGGCTACACGCAGAAAGATGTGCAGGAACTGGCGCGCATCCTGACCGGCCTGGGCGTGCATAACAGCGACAAGCCGCCCAAGGTAAAACCCGGCCTTCGCGGCGAACTGGTTCAAGACGGGCTGTTCCTGTTCAACCCCGCCCGCCATGATGGCGGCGACAAGGTGTTCCTGGGCCACACCATTCGCGGCGGCGGCTGGGACGAAGTCGATCAGGCCATCGACCTGCTGGCGCGCCATCCGGCGACGGCGCGCTTTGTCAGCACAAAACTGGCCGCCTACTTCGTGGGGGAATCGCCGCCGCCCGCGTTGGTGGCGCGCATGGCTAAAACCTTCCTGGCGCAAGATGGCGATATCGCGGCCACGCTGCAAACGCTGCTCGCCTCGCCGGAATTCGCCAAGTCCTTGAAGGCCGGCGTGTTCAAGGACCCGGTGCATTACGTGTTTTCTGCTTTGCGATTGACCTATGCAGACATGCCGCCCATCCGCAATCCCAAGGCGGTGTTGTCGATGCTGCAACAGATGGGCCAGGGCATGTACCGACGCCCCACGCCTGACGGCTATCCCCTGTCGCAGTCTGACTGGGCGGGCTCGGGGCAGATGACGCAACGGTTTGAAATTGCCCGCGCCATCGCCGCCGCACCGCAGCCGTTTTATCGCACGGCGGACGCGCCCGAGCCGGTGGCGCTGCCCAAGGCGACGCCCTTGCTGGACACCAACCCGGACCTGGCAACAACGCTGTCGCCCGCCACGCGAGACGCCATCGGGCGCGCCGGAAAACCCGTGGACGCCAATACCTACCTGCTGGCCTCGCCAGAATTCATGCGCCGCTAGGAGATCGCGATGGACCGCCGCCGCTTGCTTCAAATGATGGCCACCGCCCCGCTGCTGCTGGGCGGCAGCCGCTTGTATGCGGCGCCCGCCGCGTCAGGCAACCGTTTGCTGCTTGTTTTCATGCGCGGCGCATACGATGCCGCCAGCCTGCTGGTGCCCACGTCCAGCGACTTCTACTACGAGTCGCGCCCCAGCATTGCCATCGCCAGGCCCGGGTCTGGTGATGGCGCCGCCCTGCCGCTGGCCGACGGCTGGGGACTGCACCCGGCGCTGGCCGATAGCCTGCTGCCGTTCTACCGCAACAAGCAGCTGGCCTTTGTGCCGTTTGCCGGCACCGAGGACCTGACCCGCAGCCACTTCGAAACGCAGAACAGCATCGAGCTGGGCCAAGGCGCCCGCAAGGATGGCAATTACCGATCGGGGTTTTTGAACCGGTTGACATTGGCGCTGGGCGCCAAGGGTTCGCACCCGGCCGCCTTCACCGCGGACGTGCCGCAAATTTTGCGTGGCGATGCCCGCGTGCCCAATGTGGACCTGGGCGGCGCGAATCGAAAATCGCGCTTGAGCGACGCCGACCACCGCGCCATTGCCGCGATGTACCGCGACACGGATCTACACGCGGCCGTGGACGAAGGCCAGCGCGTCATGGGCGCCACCCGGCAGGAACTGGACGCCGAAATGCAGGCCGCAAACGGCAACGCGGTGTCCACCGACAAACTGGAAAAGGAAATACGCCGCATCGCCCGCTTCATGACCGACCGCTACAACGTCGGGTTTGTGGACGTGGGCGGCTGGGACACGCACGTCGGCCAAGGCGCCGCCACGGGCGCTTTGGCCGGCCGGCTGGCCCAGTTGGGCCGCGCGCTGGCCGCCTATGCCGACGCGATGGGCTCGGCCTGGGGCCAGACCACCGTCGTGGTCATCAGCGAATTTGGCCGCACGTTTCGCGAAAACGGCAACAAGGGCACGGACCACGGCCACGGCACCGTGTACTGGGTGATGGGCGGAAACGTGCGCGGTGGCCGGATTGCCGGACGCCAGGTGCCGGTCCGGCACGACACGCTGTTCCAGGACCGCGACTACCCCGTGCTGAACGAATACCGCGCCGTGTTCGCCGGCCTGTTCTCGCGCTTGTACGGGCTGGACAAGGCCCGCCTGGCGCAGGTGTTCCCCGGCGTGGCGCCCGTGGATCTCGGATTGGTCTGATACCCGGCATGCGCACGCGGCGCTACACTCCACGAGCCAATTGGCGCACCGACGCGCCCGCGTCGCAACGCCTGACACAGGAGCCCGCATGAGCACGATTTTCGATTTCACCGCCCGCGACATACATGGGGTGGATCAATCCCTGGACACGTATCGCGGCCGTGTGCTGCTGGTGGTCAACGTGGCATCCAAATGCGGCTTCACGCCGCAATACTCGGGGCTGGAACAGCTGTACCGCTCACTGCGCGACGACGGCTTCACGGTGCTGGGCTTTCCGTGCGACCAATTCGGCCATCAGGAACCGGGCGACGAAGCCGAAATCCGCAACTTCTGCGCCACGCAGTACGACATCAGCTTTCCGCTCTTTGCCAAGATCGACGTCAACGGGGCCGACGCGCATCCGCTGTACCGCTGGCTAAAGGGCGAAAAGCCCGGCGTCTTCGGCACCGAAGGCATCAAGTGGAACTTCACCAAATTCCTGGTGGGCCGGGATGGGCAGGTCATCAAGCGCTACGCGCCCACCGACACGCCGGCGGGTTTGAAGGACGACGTGGCGCGGGCGTTGTCGGCGCCGGTGTAAGACCGAGGCTCGGCGTAAGAGGAAGCTTGGCACGTCCCCTTAGCGCAACGGCGGCAGGCGGCGGCGCACCGTATGCGCCTTGACGATGGCGGTGTTGGTTTCGGCGAACTCGGTCACGCGTTCCAGGATGCCGTCCAGATGCGAGATCGACCGCAGCACCACGCGGGCGATAAAGCAGTCATCGCCCGTGACCTTGTCGCACTCGACGAATTCCGGAATTTCCTCGATCAGCCCTTCCACGTGACGCAATTGCCCCGGCAAGGGCCGAATGCGCACAACGGCTTCCAGCGTGTAGCCCAGCGC
Source organism: Achromobacter semiaridum (assembly GCF_053543755.1). Lineage (NCBI taxonomy): Bacteria > Pseudomonadati > Pseudomonadota > Betaproteobacteria > Burkholderiales > Alcaligenaceae > Achromobacter > Achromobacter semiaridum. The sequence continues at coordinate 12,366 of NZ_JBLVOL010000058.1, forward strand.
CACCGGGTCCACATCCAGCGTGTAGGCGCGGATAACGCCGGATTCCTCCAGGCGCCGCAGCCGGTCCGCCACGCTGGGCGCCGACATGCCCACCTGGCGAGCCAGGTCGGCTGTGGTGGTCCGCGCGTTGGCCGCCAGGGTCTGCACCAGGCGGCGATCGATACCGTCCAGAACCGGATTTTCGTTTTTTAGGTCATTGTGCATAAATTTCACCTAAATGAAGGTTGGCGCCTGAAAGCGCCACGCAATCATCATATAACCGACCTCATGCGCCTGGGATAATTTCTCCATCAAGAACGTGGCCGGACGGCCGATGGAGAACCCCTCATGACCCCCGCATCAGAACGCCTTGGCCTGGCGCAAATGGCCGCCGCGATGACCTTATCCGGCACCCTGGGCGTGTTTGTCCTGGAATCCGGTCAAAGCGCCTGGAACGTCGTTTTCTTTCGCTGCCTGTTCGGGGCCATGGCGCTGTTTATCTATTGCTGGTCGCGCGGTTTGCTCAAGCCCGGCCTGTTCACCCGGAAGACGCTGGCCTTGGCGCTGGTGGCCGGCGCCGCGCTGGTCATGAACTGGGTCTTGCTATTTTCTGCCTACCGGCTGGCGTCCATTTCGCTGGCCACCGCCGTCTACAACGTGCAGCCCTTCTTTTTGATCGGGCTGGGCGTGCTGTTCCTGGGCGAACGCCCGTCGCGCGGCAAGCTGGCCTGGTCCGTGGTGGCGTTTGCCGGGCTGCTGCTGGTGCTGCGGCTGACCGACACGCACACGGGCGGGCAGGCCTATCTGTCGGGCCTGCTGCTGGGCCTGGGCGCGGCCGCGCTGTATGGCGTGACGGCGGTCATCGTCAAGCGCTTGAAGGGCGTGCCGCCGCAAGTGCTGGCGCTGGTTCAGGTGACGCTGGGCGCCGTGATGCTGCTGCCGATGGCGGACTTCAGCGCCGTGCCGACCGCGCCGCTGCAATGGGGCTATCTGGTGGCGCTGGGGCTGGTGCATACGTGCTTGATGTATATCCTGATGTATTCGGCCATCCAGAAGCTGCCGACCACATCCACCGCCGCGCTCAGCTTCATCTACCCCGCCGTGGCGATCCTGCTGGACCTGGTCGTCTACGGCCAGCGCATGGACCCCATGCAGGTGGTGGGCGTGGCGATGATCTTCGTGGCCGCCGCCGGCGTCAGCCTGAACTGGACGTGGCGGCTGCCGGGCGGGTCGCACCGGGTGGTGTAAGGCGCGGATCTGGGCCCGCCAAGAAACCCGCCCCCGGCCCCGGTTATTCGGGGTCGGCCACAATGCCTGCCGCTATCATGG
>NZ_JBLVOL010000058.1:13693-83935 GCF_053543755.1 Achromobacter semiaridum
CCCGGCGGGCGGCGCCTTGATTCCCAGGACGCATTCCATGATCGATCTCTATTACTGGACCACCCCCAACGGCCACAAGATCACGCTGTTCCTTGAAGAAACCGGCCTGCCCTACAAGATCCACCCGGTGAACATCAGCCGCGGCGATCAGTTCAAACCCGAATTCCTGGCCATCGCGCCCAACAACCGCATCCCCGCCATCGTCGACCAGCAACCGGCCGACGGCGGCGCGCCCCTGTCGCTGTTCGAGTCGGGCGCCATCCTGTTGTATCTGGCCGAAAAGACCGGCCAGTTCCTGCCCGCCGACTTGCGCGGCCGCTCGGAAGTGTCGCAGTGGCTGTTCTGGCAAATGGGCGGCCTGGGCCCCATGGCCGGCCAGAATCATCATTTCTCGGGCTACGCCCAAGAGCGCATCCCCTACGCCATCGACCGTTACGTCAAGGAAACCAACCGCTTGTACGGCGTGCTGAACAAGCGTCTGGCCGACCGCGAATTCGTAGCGGGTGACTATTCCATTGCCGATATGGCGGCCTACCCGTGGATCGTGCCGCATGCCAAGCAAGGGCAGGATCTGAACGACTTTCCGCACCTGCAACGCTGGTTCAATGCCATCGCGCAACGCCCGGCCACGCAGCGCGCGTACGCGTTGGCCGACAGCGTCAACACCGCGCCTTCCATCAGCGATGAGGAATCGCGCCGCATCCTGTTCGGCCAGACCGCGCAGAACGTTGCCCGCTAGCCAGGAGCCCTGCGATGTCCGATCCGCAATTGGTCTTTCGCCGCGCGCGCCAGGAAGACTTGCCGCACATCGTGGCCCTGTTGGCCGACGATGAACTGGGCGCCCGGCGCGAAGACGCCTCGGTGCCGCTGAACCCGCGTTACACGGCTGCCTTTGCTGCGATTGCGCAAGATTCCAACCAGTTCCTTGCCGTGGTTGAGCAAGGCCCACACCTGGTCGGCTGTTTGCAGTTATCGTTCATACCCGGCTTGTCGCGGCTGGGCCTGTGGCGCGGCCAGATCGAAAGCGTGCGCATCGCCTCGTCGGCGCGCGGCCAGGGTCTGGGGCGCGCCATGTTCGAATGGGCCATCGACCAGTGCCGCGCCCAAGGCTGCGGCCTGGTCCAGCTGACGACGGACCGCGCGCGCCCCGATGCGCGCCGGTTCTACGAAAGCCTGGGCTTCACGGCCAGCCACGACGGCATGAAGCTGAACCTGTAGTTTTTGTTCATTGATTTCGCAAGGAGCGCCCATGCATGGCGAATACAAAGTCCCCGGCGGCAAATTGGTTGTCGCGGATCTGGAAGTGCGCGACGGCCGCCTGGCCAACGTACGCATCAGCGGCGACTTCTTTCTAGAGCCGCCCGAAGCGCTGGAAGCCATCAACAGCGGCTTGAACGGCATGCCCGCCGATGCCGGCGAACTGGAATTGGCGGTGGCGGTGCAATCCGCCCTGCCCGCCGACGCCGAGCTGTTCGGCTTTTCGGCCGAAGCCGTGGCCGTGGTGCTGCGGAGGGCGCTTGCATGACGCGCACCGACTGGAACGATTACGACTGGCAACTGATACACGAAGGCCCGCAGGCGCCGTCGCTGCACATGGCGCTGGATGCCGTCATTACCGACGAAGTGGGCGCCGGCCAGCGCCCGCCCACGCTGCGCATCTGGGAATGGGCCGCGCCCGCCGTCGTCATCGGCCGTTTTCAATCCCTGAAAAACGAAGTGGACCCGGAGGGCGCCCAGCGCCACGGCATTGAAGTCGTGCGCCGCGTCAGCGGTGGCGGCGCGATGTTCATCGAACCGGGCAACTCCATCACCTATTCGCTCAGCGCGCCGCAAGCCTTGGTGCACGGGATGAGCTTCCAGGAATCCTATGCGTTCCTGGACGCCTGGGTATTGACGGCGTTGCAAGGTCTGGGCATCAAGGCCTGGTATCAACCGCTGAACGACATTGCATCCGACATCGGCAAGATCGGCGGCGCGGCGCAAGCCCGCCGCGCGGGCGCGGTGCTGCACCACGTGACCATGTCGTATGACATCGACGCCGATAAAATGGTCGAAGTCTTGCGCATTGGCCGCGAGAAACTGTCCGACAAAGGCACCACCAGCGCGAAAAAGCGCGTTGACCCGCTGCGTACGCAGACGGGTCTGGCGCGCGAGGTCATCATCGACCGCATGCTGGAAACTTTTGCCGGCCTGCATCGTCTGACTCCGGGGCAAATCGGCAGCGACACGCTGGCGCGCGCCCAGCAGCAAGCCGATGAAAAGTTCTCGACGCCGGAATGGACGGGCGTGGTGCCTTGACGGCAAGGTCTTGAATTTGTGGAGGTAGTTCAATGCGTCGCACATTCACGCCGCAAGGCGGGATAAGCGGTCTGGTCCTGGGCGCCGCCCTGTTGGTGCTGGCGGGTTGCGGCAGTACGCCGCCGGCCAACATCACCTTGGCCGAGCCGGCTTCGACCACGTCCGAAAAGGTGGGCGACCTGTCCACCGAGCGCATCAAATGGGCGTCGAACAAACCGGGCTGCGAAGGCGACTGCCCACGCATTGAAATCGACAGCGTGGCGTTTCCCGGCATTCCCAAATTAAGCGCGCTGGTGGACCATGTGCTGGCCTACATGACGGGCACCGACGCCAATCGGCGTGGCCCGTACAACACGCTGTCGGAATACACGCAGTACTTCTGGTCGACGGCGCGCGCACGCGACGCCACGTATTTCAAGGCGTCGGTGAAAGACACGGTGGGCGACATCGTGGCGATCGAATTGCACACCGAGCAATTCCTGACGGGCGCCGCGCACGGCATTCCGGCCACGCAGTATCTGAACTGGGAACGGTCGCGCGGCCGTGTCATGAGTCTGGATGAAGCGTTGATCCCAGGCAGGCGCGCGGAATACGTTGCGGCCTTGCAGCGGGCGCATGCCAAATGGCTGACAGGCAACCCCGATGCCAAGCGCGATCCCGCCGCCTACAACAAGATGTGGCCTTTCCAGGAAAGCGACAACTTTGCGTTGACGCGTGACGGCATCGTCGTCAAATACGACGCCTATTCGATTGCGCCCTACTCGCACGGCGAACCGGAACTAAGCATCCCGTATGCCGACCTGCGCGGCATCCTTAAGCCGGAACTGTTGCCCCGGTCGTAGGCCAACGCCAAGACCGGCAACGGGCGCACCGCCCAATGCCGGTCAAGACTGCGTGCTCAGCGCGGCGCAAGGCCTGATGCAGGCCGAGGTTCGGGTGAGCGGACTGAGAGTGGAGCTAGGGAGGTGGCCGCTTTTTTCGCGTCTGTGGCCGGGTAAGACGCCCAGTCCGCTCAATACAACCGCGGCAAGAACGGGCCGGCGGCGCGCGCCACGCGCGAGTCGCCGGCCTCCCGCGATGGCTTAGAAGCGGTGGCGCACGCCCACGATGCCGACGGTGCTCTTGACGCCGTCAACAAACGCGAAGTCGGTGGCGTACGAACCCAGCGCGTACAGGTTGGTGCGCTTGGACAGGTTGTACGTGTAGCCGATGCTGTAGACGTTCATCGTCGAATCGTTGCCGGCGGTCAGCGGGTTGCCGTTCGGGTCGGCACGCTGCCACGACGCCAGGATGCTGCTGGCGCCCAACGGCACGGTCAGGCCGACCAGGTACGAATTGGCCTTGAAGCCCGACACGGCAACGTTGGTGCCGAAGCTGCTGGCCGTGGGGCTGCCGCTGCCGAACGAATTGATGCTCTGCCCGGTGAACCAGCCGTCGCGCGTCTGGCCAAAGCCCAACGCCAGCTTGACGACTTCGAAGTCGTAGGCGGCGGCGACGGACCACGACTTGGGCGTGGCGTCCGTGCCCAACTGGTTGGCCGGGTTCAGTTGGTCGTACGTGGCGGCCACGTTCAGCGGGCCGTTGACGTAGCGCAGGCCGGTCGTGATGGCGCGGGTGTTGTCAGCCGTCTTGAAGCCGGTTTGCGCGGCAGTCGTGTCGGACGCGTTGAACGAGTAGCCCACGCCAAACTGGAAGCCGCTGAACGACGGGGTCGAATACTGGACCATGTTGTCGTAGCGGACGGTGTTGGCGGCGCTGAAGGCCACGCCCACGTTGGCTTGGCCGTAGCTGCCGCCAAACGGGTCGATCGAGGCCAGGTACTTGGACGCGATGTTGGTCTGACGGCCGAATTCCAGCAGGCCCCACGAATCGGCCTTCAGGCCGACGGTGGCTTGGCGACCGAACAAACGTCCGCTTTGGCCGGATTGGCCGTTACCCGAATTGAAGCCGCTTTCCAGGGTGAACACGGCAGACAGGCCATCGCCCAGGTCTTCCGCGCCACGCAGGCCCCAACGCGAGCCGCTCGACACGCCGTTTGCCATGCCGACCTTGGATTCGTGATAGCCGTCGCCCTTGATGCGCTGGTAGCCGATACCGGTGTCGATCAGGCCATACAGCGTTACCGAGGTTTCCGCTTGGGCCACGCCGGTGACGGCGGCCAGGAGCGCGGTTGCGAGCAGAGTCTTTTTCATTACATATTCCCTTTGATTGAACATACCCGGGCCGCGTGCCGGCTTGCTGGGCAAGCGGCGCATGGCGCATGGCAGGAACGAATTCTAGGGACGCTATGTGTCAGAAAATGATGCGGTACGGCTAGTGGCCCCGATTCGCGAAAAAAAAGCCCCACTGTGGTCAGCGCTCCACAACCGGGCAGGATGCCGGTGCGGCCACGAGCACGTCACGAAAGCATGTTATGAAGGCGCGACTTGCAATGCAATCACGGCATCGGCAAGTGTGGCTCGGGGCTTGTTCAAGTGTTGTTTCGGCGCAGCCCTGGTCTGAGTCCATGCGTCGGCCCCAAGCGTCGCGTGGCCGCTTAACGGGGGCCCTTCAACGGCAACAGGCGCCGGTAGCCCGCCGGCAGCGGCTCGGCAGCGTGATCGCTTACGGCACGGGCCAGGCGCTGTTCCAACTCGGGCGGAAAAGGCGTGGCGCGACGCGTGTTCAGGTCCACATGCAGGGACAGCTGCTCCATGGTGGCGGCCAGGTAGCCGTCGCGGGTCTGGGTCAGCTCCATCAGGCAAAGCACCCGCTTGTTATCCGATTCCAGCAAGCGCACGCGCAGCATCAGCGGGTCGCCGGCCAGCACTTCGCGCAGATAAGCCACGTGCACGTTCATGGTGTAGATGCCGCAGCGCGTGGCCTCGGTGTAGTCCAGCCCCACGCCCACCTGCCCCAGCAGTTCAAAGCCCACCCGGTCGAAAATGCCGACATAGTGTGCGGCGTTCAGATGGCCATACGCGTCGATCCAGGCAGGGTCCACGGTCAGCGTCGTGGACGGCAGGGCTTGAGTCATGAATGTCTCCGAGGGGGGTAAAAGGTGGACTGGCGTGGGCAGGTACGGACGGCCGTGGCCTGGTCGGGCTCGGGCTCGGGCTCGGGCTCGGGCTCGGGCTCGGGCTCGGGCTCGGGCTCGGCACCGGGCACATTCTATTCACATTGCGCCGGCCATGCGCCAATGGAAATCGCCCCTTGCGGGGCGATTTCTGTTTTTGTCTACCTCGGCCTCCTCGGCGCCGCGTCAGAGACGCCACGCCGATTCAGTCATCACGGATACAGGCCGCGCACTTGGCGCGCTTGCAGGATGCGCGTGCAAGCCACGATGAACGCGGCGGTGCGCAGCGTGACCTTGTGTTCCTTGGCCACCTGCGACACCGCGCTGTAGGCTTCACGCATGATGCGTTCCAGGCGCTGGTTGATCTCTTCTTCGCTCCAGAAGAAGCTGGAGAAGTCCTGCACCCATTCGAAGTACGACACCGTTACGCCGCCGGCGTTGGCCAGCACGTCCGGCACCACATACACGCCGTGTTCGAACAGGATGTCGTCCGCTTCCGGGGTGGTGGGGCCGTTGGCGCCTTCCACCACGACCTTGGCGCGCACCTTGGCGGCGTTGTCGGCGGTGATCTGGCTTTCCAGCGCGGCCGGGATCAGGAATTCAGTTTCCAGCGTCCAGAATTCGTCCTTGTCCAGCGCCTGACCGCCCGAGAAACCGCCCACGCCGCCGTGTTGCGACACGTGCGACAGCAGCTTGTGGACGTCCAGGCCGGCGGGGTTGTGCACCGTGCCGGTATGATCCTGCGCGGCAATGACCTTGGCGCCGGCTTCATGGAACAGGCGGGCAGCGGTGCCGCCCACGTTGCCGAAGCCCTGCACCACCACACGCGCCTTGGACACGTCGATGTTCAGGTCGCGGGCCGCTTCGCACGCCACGACGAACACGCCACGGCCCGTGGCTTCAACCCGGCCCAGGCTGCCGCCCAACGCGATCGGCTTGCCGGTGACCACGCCCGTGGCGGTGGCGCCTTCGTTCATGGAATAGGTGTCCATCATCCAGGCCATGGCCTGGGCGTTGGTGCCGACGTCGGGGGCGGGAATGTCTTTGGACGGCCCGATGATGACGCCGATTTCGCTGGTGTAGCGGCGCGTCATGCGTTCGAGTTCGGAATGCGACAGCGTGCGCGGGTCAACGCGGATGCCGCCCTTGGCGCCGCCATAAGGCAGGTTCACGGCGGCGTTCTTGACCGACATCCACGCGGCCAATGCCATCACTTCGGAGAGCGTCACGTCTTGGTGGAAACGCACACCGCCCTTGCCCGGGCCGCGCGACACGTTGTGCTGCACGCGATAGCCTTCAAAGTGCGCGATGGTGCCGTTATCGAGCTCGATCGGCACATCGACGATCAGGGCGCGCTTGGGACGCTTCAGCGTCTCGACCCACCGACCCAAGGTGCCGAGGTACGGGGTGACCCGGTCGACTTGTTGCAGGTAATTACCCCAGGGGCCGAGATCATCGGCATTCAGATAAGACGGCAAGGCATGGGTGGGAGTGTGAGACATGAGCATGATCTCCTGACAAAGTTGCGCCATTTTATCCACTAAAACTATAGCGTCCCTATTTAAAACCTAAATATTTTTAATAGGGACGCATAGATGTGGCGGATACCGTACGGGTCATGAGCCCGGCTCGAAAACTGACCTATCCTAAGCCGCCAATGCGCACGCGTCCAGCCTCGGTCAACCGCAAGCCGCAAGGCCCCGCGCCACGTTCACGGCGCCATCAACTGCCAGGCCAACCGCGCCGCCGCGCGCGCGCCATGGCCGTCCACGTCAAAGCGCGGGCTGTATTCGGCCATGTCGGCCACCCGCAGCTTGCCGCTGGCCTTCACGCGCAGCACGATTTCCTCAACCACGGCCATCGGCACCCCATAGGGGGCGGGCGCCGACACGCCCGGCATCACCGCCGCCGGCAACACATCCAGGTCGATGGTCAGGTACACGTGGCGGGCGCGGGCCAGCAACGCGTCCACATTGGCAAGACGTGCTTCCAGGTGGCGTTCCTGCATGTCGCGGTCTTCCACCCACACGGCGCCCACCTCGGCCGCGCGCGCGTACAGCGCGGGGGTGTTCGCCAGCCGCGAGACTCCCAGGCAGGCATATTGCAACGCCCGCCCCTCTGCTTCGCAGTAGCGCGCGATCTGGTCAAACGGCGTGCCCGAACTTCCCGGGCGGCCGGTACGCAGGTCGAAGTGCGCGTCCAGGTTCAGGACCAGCACCGGCTCGGTGTCGCCCCGGGCTTGCAGCCAGCGCGCCAAGCCCTGGAACGTGCCCCAGGCAATTTCATGGCCGCCGCCCAACACCAAGGGGCGGGCGCCCTGCCCCAGCAGTTCTGCGACACGCAGACCCAGGCGTTCTTGCGCGTCTTCCAGTTGATCGTCCTGGCACACCACGTCGCCGCCATCCAGCAGCCGGCCCAGCCCATGCGCCGGCAAGCCGGCCAGGAACTTGCGGATGCCCGTCGGCCCTTCGGCCGCGCCGACACGCCCCTGGTTGCGCGCCACGCCCGCGTCGCAGGCAAAGCCCAGCAAGACGGGCTCGCCCTTGCTTGCCTGGCCGGCCTCGGCCTGAACGATATGCGCCAGGCGGCGCGTGTCGCCCTGTTCGGCGCTGTCGTCGCGCGCCTTCCATACGTGCTGATCCCGCTGTGCCGCGCTCATGCCGCCGCCCCCTGACTCAACACCGCTTGCAGGAATTCGCGGGTGCGAGCCTCGCGCGGTTCAGTAAAGATCACTTCGGGCGGGCCGGATTCCAGGATCACCCCGCCATCCATCACCGCCACCACGTCGGCCACATCCCGCGCAAAACCCATTTCGTGCGTGACGACCATCATGGTCATGCCTTCACGCGCCAGCAGCTTCATCACCTGCAACACCTCGCCCACCAGTTCGGGGTCCAGCGCCGAGGTCGGCTCGTCGAACAACATGACCTTGGGCCGCATGGCCAGTGCGCGCGCAATCGCCACGCGCTGCTTCTGCCCGCCCGACAGGCTGGCGGGCATGGCCGCCATTTTCTGCACCAGCCCCACCTTTTTCAGCAGGTCCTCGGCCAGCGCATTGGCCTGGTCGCGCCCCATGCCCCGCAGCGTGCGCGGGCCCACGGTGACGTTATCCAGCACGGACAGATGCGGAAACAGGTTGAAGCCCTGGAACACCATGCCCACCTGCATGCGCAGCTGGTTCAGCGCGGCCTCGGGCAGCAGCGTGCCGTGGTCCAGCAAGGTCTGGCCGCAGATGTCCACGGTGCCCGCCTCGGCCACTTCCAGGCCGTTGCAGCAGCGCAGCAACGTGCTCTTGCCCGAACCGCTGGGGCCGATCACCACGACTACCTGCGATGGCAGCACGTCAAAGTCGATACCCTTGAGCACGGCATGATCGCCGTAGGATTTTTCCAGGCCGCGGATGCGGATCATTTCCTGCGGATTGCCTAGCGGGTTCATTGCACCATCCCTCCGGCGCGCAGGTGCTTTTCAACCCTGCGCAAAATCAACATGGCGGCGGTGGTCAGCACCAGGTAGATCAAGGCCACCACCAGATACGTCTCCAGCGACCGATACGACACGCTGATGATCTTCTGCCCTTCGTGCATCAGGTCGTGAATGGTCAGCAGCGACACCAGCGCCGAATTCTTGATCAGCGCGATGAACTCATTGCCCAGCGGCGGAATCATGCGCACTACCGCCTGCGGCAGGATGATGATGCGCATGGCGTGGCCGGACGACATGCCCAGCGAACGCGCCGCTTCGGTCTGGCCACGGTCCACCGACTGAATGGCGCCGCGCACGATTTCGGACACGTAGGCGCCCGAATACATGCCCAGGCCCAGCACGCCGCAGGCGAACGCGGGCAAGGTCACGCCAAACTGCGGCAGGCCGAAGAACCAGATGAACAACTGCACCAGCAACGGCGTACCGCGAAAGAACAGCAGATAAACGCTGCACAGGTTGTAGATGACGTAGCGCTTGGGGTTGAGCCGGCCGACGCCGACCAACAGGCCCATGACACAGCCCAGCAGCAAGGCGCCGGCGGTTACCTCCACGGTAACCACCGCGCCCCGCATCAGGCTGTCGAAGTCGGCGAAGACGGGGGCGAATTCCAGGTTCATTTCTTGGGCGCCTCGAACCACTTGTTCACGATGGCCTGGTAGCTGCCGTCCGCCTTCAGCTTTTTCAGCGCGGCGTTCAAATCACGGGTCAGCTCGGGCTTGCTCTTGGGCACGGCAATACCGTAGTCCTCGGTCGTCACCTGCTCGTCCAGCACGGTCAGGCCCGTGGTGCTTTGCGCGAACAGCTTGGCGGCGGGCTTGCCCGTCACGGCGGCGTCGGCGCGGCCGATCTGCACCAGGTTGAACATTTCCTGGTTTTTCTCGACTTCCACGCGCTGCACGGCCGGCAGGTGTTCTTTCAGGTAGTTGACCGACTTCGTACCCACCTGCACCGACACCTTGCGGCCGTCCAGGTCCTTGAGCGTTTTGATGGGGCTGTCGGTCTTGGTCAGCACGACCAGGCCACCGGCGTAGTAGGGGTCGGTGAAGTCCACCACCTTGCTGCGTTCGGGCGTGATGTAGATGGCGGACACGGCGATGTCGGCGCGGCCGGCTTGCAAGGCGGGGATCAGGCCTTTGAAGTCGATGTCGATCCATTCGACCTTCTTGCCCATGGCGCCGGCCAGCGCTTCGACCAGCTCGATGTCAAAGCCGGTGCGCTTGCCGTCCTTGACGAACTCCATCGGCGGGAAGGTGGCGTCGGTAACGGCGCGGATGGTGTCCTGGGCATGCGCCGCGCCGGCGCTCCAGGCAAGGCCCAGCGTCAGGGCGGCGGTCAACAATGTGCGGCGAGTGGTCATGGTGAGTCCTATGCGAGTGGGTACGGCGATGGGTACGGCTAGGGGGATGCGTCTGAACAATGCGGCTGAACAAGGCGGCCTGGAGATGCGGCGGAACAGGCGGCCAGGGGATACCTTCAATGGACCTTCAGGCGGTCGGAAATGCGGCGCGCCGCTGCCACGGTCATGGCGATCAGCGCGTCGGGCCGTTGGGCCGCGCGCGTGGACGGCGCCATCAAGGTGATCGAGGCCACGGCCTGATTGGGCCGCTGGAATATCGGGACGCTGACGCCCCACACGCCGGCATCCACTTCGCTATCGGTGACGGCGTAGCCCTGCCCACGTATGCGTTCCAGCTCGTCTTCCAGGCGCGACGGGGCGACCCCTGCTTCGTCGGCCAGATAGGCCAGGGCGGCTTGCAGGCGGCCCAGCGGCATGAAGGCCAACAATGACTTGGCGGATGCGCCCCGCGCCAACGGCAGGCCGCGCCCCTTGGTGAACGAACACCGCAGCGGGTGCTGACTTTCGATCATGTCCAGGCACACGGCCTGGTCCTTGACGGCGACCAGCAAGCCGATGGTCTCGCCGGATGCGGCGGCCAGCGACGCCATGTCGGGCTGCGCTTCGTGTATCAAAAAGGAAGACTGGTCAAAGCCCCAGGCCAGCTGAACGCAGAGCGGGCCCGGGCCGTATTCGCCTTCGTGTTCGGCGACGAAACCCCAGCGTTTTAGCAAGGCAACCTGGCGATACAGCGTGCTTTGGGCCAGCCCGGTTTTTTCGGCCAGGGCGGCGATCGTCAACGGGCCATCGTGCCGGGCCAGCGTGGCCAACACGTACAGGACACGATCCGCGCCCGCTCCCACCGAGGGTTCCGACATCAACTCTGCTCCCAGCAATAAGGAGGCGAGATTATCAATTCATGGTGGTTTTTCGCCGGATTTTTCCCGAAGGATGAGAATAAGCAGGGAAAACCCCAGATAAGTACGAAAAAAAAGACCGCAATGCGGTCTTTTTAATGTGTCCCTTTCTCGGGGCCGGCGGCGCAGCATTGCAGCGGCTGGACGCCGCTGCGTCCTGCCCGTTTACGGTGCGGCAGGCGTGTCGTAGTTGTTCAGCTTGACGCCGGATACACCGCCCACGTTGGGCGCGGCGGCAGGAGCCGAGGCACCGCCGGCGGGCGCCGGCGCAGCGGCCGCCGGCGTGGCGCCCGGCGCAACACCCATCGACGCGCCAGAAGTTTCCCCTGCCGGCTGTGCGGCGCCTTGCGCGCTGCCCTGCGCGGTGGGGTCAGCACCCGTCGCGGCATCGGCCTCAACCGGCGCCGGGCTGGCCGCGCGGCGCGCCCGCTTGGCCTCGTCCGCCTGGGCCACCTTGGTGGTCAGGTACGTCGCCACCGCCGCCGATTTGCCGTTGCGCGCCCAGTCAGCAGCGCTTTGATTCTTCAGGTCGCGCGTGGTGACGTCCGCCCCCGCCTTGATCAGCAGATCGACCATTTCGCGGTTGCCGCCCAGCGCCGCCATCATCAGGGGCGTTTCGCCGCCCGGGGCGGGCGCGTTCACCATGGCTTTCTTACCCAGCAGCATGCGCGCCATTTCCATCTGCCCCTTGGACGCGGCGTAGTGCAGCGGCGTCCAGCCCAGACGGTTGATCTGGGCGCCCCTCGCAATCAGCTTTTTGGCGCGCTCGGTCTGGCCGGCAATGGCCAGGTACATCAGCGGGGTTTCGCCGGCCGGGTTCTCGGCGTTCACGTCCGTGCGCTTGTCGGCCGCGATCACGTCAAACACCTTCCAGGCGCCATCGACCACCGCGCGCATCAGGGCGGGCTGCCCGTTCTGGTAGCGCACGTTGGGGTCGGCCCCTTGCGCCAGCAGGTCCTTGACGTCGTCCGGGTAATCGTTGGCCACGTACACCCACCAGTCGCCCGGATTAGCGGCCTGGGCCAGCGGCGCGGCGCAAGCGCCGAAGGCAATGGCCAGGGCCAACAGCGCGCCTCGGCATTGCGACAAGACAGGGCGGAAAGTCGGTGTGCGGGCGGTCATGGCTATCCTGGATGGGAAGGAACGAGGGTTATGTGGGCGTCGGCCTGAAGGCCGGCTTCTGGCCGGGCCGATGGTGTTTATTCAAACCCTACGTCTTTGAAGGGTATGTCTTTACGCGCTGCTTGCTCTTACTTCTTGATCTTGCTGAACAGCTTGAAGAAGTTTTCCGTGGACGCGCGCGCCACCTCGGCTACCGGGATGCCTCGCAGGTCTGCGATCTTTTCGGCCACGTGGATGACCTTCGACGGGTCATTCAGCTTGCCGCGATACGGCACCGGCGCCAGGTACGGGGAATCGGTTTCGATCAGCAGGCGGTCCAGCGGCACTTTGCTGGCCACTTCGTGCACGATCTGCGCGTTCTTGAACGTGACGATGCCCGACAACGAGATATAGAAATTCTGATCCAGCGCCGCCTGGGCCACTTCCCAGGTTTCGGTGAAACAGTGCATCACGCCGCCCACCTCGGCCGCCTTCTCTTCCTTGAGCATGCGCACCGTGTCTTCGGCGGACGAACGCGTGTGCACGATCAGCGGCAGGCCGGTGTCGCGCGCGGCGCGGATATGCCGGCGAAAGCGTTCGCGCTGCCAATCCAGCGGTTCGGACAAACGGTAGTAATCCAGCCCGGTTTCGCCGATGGCCACCACCTTGGGGTGCTGCGACAAGCGCGCCAGCTCTTCGGGCGACGGATCGGGCGTGTCTTCGTAATCGGGGTGCACGCCCACCGAGGCCCACAGGTTGGGCTGGGGTTCCACCAGCGACATCAGGCCGGGCCATTCGGGCATGTTGACGCTGACGACCAGTGCGTGGCTGACCTGGTTGGCGGCCATGCGCTCAAGAATGGCCGGCAGATCGGCGGCCAGCTCAGGAAAATTCAAATGACAGTGCGAATCGACGTACATGATGTGACTACATAAAGTGATCGCGGCGCGGCCTGTGCGAAAGAAACATCGCGACAGGCAAAGCGCCGCTGAATCAGGGACTTACGCCTGGCAGGATAGCACCACGCGTTGCAGGGTGGCGTGCGCGAAAAGCTTGGCGTTCAGGGGGTGGGTGGCCAGCGCGCGCTGCCGCGTCAGCCAGCGCGCCGCCTCGGCCACGCGGGCCGTGTTCATGCGCGCGGCCACCTGGGCCACGCCCACGCCCAACGCCGGAAAGTACCGCACGGGCGCGCCGGCGCTGGCCAGCATCAGGTCCGTATACAGGCGTTGCAGGGCGTCGATCCATTCAGTGGCCGGCACCTTTTCCAGCGTTTCGGCCATCGTGCCGACATCGGGCGCCTGCCCCTGCGCCAAGGGGTTGATCAGTTGCGACAGCCAGGGCGGACAAGGCGTATCGCCCGCCTGCGCCAGTCGCAACGCCGCCAGGGGCGCGCCGCCCGCGGCGGCCAGCCATTCCCGCGCGGGCTCGACGTTTTGCGCGCGTAGCCATTGCAGCGCGGTATCGGGGGCGGGCGCCGGCAAGGGCAGGCGCCGGCAGCGCGATACCAAGGTCGGCAGCAGGCGGTCGGGGGCGTCGGCAACCAGCAGGAAAACGGTGTGCGGCGGGGGTTCTTCCAGCACCTTGAGCAAGGCGTTGGACGACACCACGTTCAGGGCGTGCGCGGGGTACAACAGCGCCACGCGCCATCCGCCCCGGTGCGTGGCGGTATTGAACCAGGACTCCAGCGACCGGATCTGGTCGATGCGAATTTCCTTGGACGGAGCACGCTTGGCCGCGCCCGAGGTCGGTTCGGCGTCTTCGGCGGGTTCGGCGGCGTCCGCGCCCTCTTCGACTGCCACGGCTTCGGGCCGGATGCGGCGCAGGTCGGGGTGGTTGCCGCTGGCAAACCAGGCACAGGCCGCGCAATGGCCGCAGGCCAGACCGTTTTCGGGCGTTTCACACAGCAGGCTGGCGGCGGCGGCAATCGCGAAATCCAGCTTGCCGATGCCGGCCAGGCCGTGCACCAGCCACGCGTGCGCAAAGCGGTCGCGGTTGCCCAGCCAGGCGCGCGCCGTTTCCATCTGCCACGGCAGGAACTGGGGCGCGCTCATGTTGTCACGGCCAGCAGCGCCCGCAGCCCGGCTTCCAGTTCCGTACGGATCTGGGCGATGGACCGGGTGGAATCAATGATGTGAATGCGGTGGGGGTTGGCCTGGGCGCGGGCGTGATACGCCTGCCGGGTGCGCTCGAAGAAGGCGGCGCCTTCGCGTTCGAAGCGGTCGGGCTCGCGCGCATCGGCAAGGCGGGCGCGCGCCACTTCCAGGGGGACGTCAAACAGCCAGGTGCGGTCGGGTTGGCCCGCGTGCATCCATTGTTCCAGCACGGCGACCCGTTCCGCGCCCAGCTCGCGGCCACCGCCCTGGTAGGCGTAGGTGGCGTCGGTATAGCGGTCGCACACCACCCAGGCGCCACGCGCCAGCGCCGGCTCGATGACTTGGCGGACATGTTCGCAGCGGGCCGCGAACATCAGCAGGGTTTCGGTATCCAGGCCCATCTGATCGGTCAGCACCAGCGCGCGCAGCTTTTCGCCCAGGGGCGTGCCGCCCGGCTCGCGCGTGGAAACCACGTCCAGCCCCTGACCGCGCAGAAAGTCCGCGATCCAGTCGGTGTGCGTGCTTTTACCGGCGCCGTCCACGCCCTCCAGCGTAATGAAGCGTCCGCGAGAGGTCATTGGTCTTGTCCTTCAGGTGTGTCGGTTTCGGAGTCCGCCGCCGTGCCAGGGCCATCAGGCACGGTGACGGGCGCGGTGGCCGGCGCAGTCGCGGGCGTCAACGCGGGGGTGGGCGTCGGGGTCGGGGTTGGGGTTGGGCGTGCGCCCTGGCCCAGGATGTAGCGCGACACGTTGCGATTGTGGCCGGACAGGTTCTCGGCGAATTCGCTGGTGCCATTGCCGCGCGACACAAAGAACAGGTACTTGTGCTGCTCGGGCTGCACCGCCGCCAGCAGCGCCGCCCTGCCCGCCGCCGCGATGGGGGTGGGCGGCAGCCCGGGTCGCGTGTAGGTGTTCCACGGCGTGTCGGTCTGCAAATCTCGCTTGCGGATCCGGCCCTGGTAAGCGTCGCCCATGCCGTAGATCACGGTGGGGTCGGTTTGCAAGAGCATGCCGATCTTCAGGCGGTTGGTGAACACGCCGGACACGCGGCGCCGGTCAGGCCCGTGCCCCGTTTCCTTTTCGATAATGGACGCCAGCACCAGGGCCTCGTAAGGCGTGGCCACGGGCAGGTCCGCCTGCCGCTTGGCCCAGGTGTCCTGCAAGATGCGCTGGCCTTCCTGATAGGAACGGCGCAGCAGGTCGTAGTCGGTGCTGCCGGGGGTAAAGATGTAGGTGTCGGGAAAGAACAGCCCTTCGGGATGCTTGATGTCGGACCCCAGGCGCGCCATCAGCTCTTCGTCGCTGACTTCGCCCAGCGTCTGCTTGACGTCGGGGTGCTCGCGCAGCGCCTGGCGGATCTGGCGGAACGTCCAGCCCTCAAGAAAGGTGATCTGGCGCTGGGTCATGTCGCCACGCGCCATGCGCTCCAGCAGTTGCCAGGGCGAGTCGCCGTTGATGGCCTGATAGCCGCCCGCCTTCAGCAGCTTGTCCTGTTCGGACAGGCGCGCCATCCAGACAAAGCCGGGCTCCCAGATGGGTACGCCCACGGCGTTCAGCGCGCGCGCGACCGTGCGCGGGCTACTGCCCGGGTCCACCACAAAGTCGATTCTGTCGGCGGGTAGATGCATGGGTCGATGCATCCAGCTCCAGGCGGCGCCAACCGCGGCGGCGGCGGCGATCACGATCAGCAGGAATGACCACAAGACGTAAAAACGGAGTCGCTTCTTCATAAGTCCCAGAAGTTTAATGGATCGCGCGGGCCTGTCGTGGCAAAACCGGGGCCGGACGTTACGGCACGGCCCTTTGCGCGGCGTGGGCAAGGGCCAATGACGCGGTGAAGGCGGCTATCATCTGCACTTTGATGACGTGATCTCAACCGCCGCCATGCACGCTTTCTATTCTTCGATCCCTGCCAGCGCGGAAGGTTGCGCGCCGGGTGCGCCGTGCGCGCCGCTGGATGATTTTCTGGTCTTCAGCGCGTCCGGCGCCGACGCGCTGCCTTTCCTGCACGGCCAACTGACGCAAGACGTTACCGGCCTGCCGCTGGACACCGCCCGCCTGGCGGGCTACTGCACGGCCAAGGGCCGCCTGCTGGCCACCCTGGTCATGTGGCGCGCCGCCCCTGGCGCCGACGACGCACCGCAACTGTATGGGCTGGTGCGCCGCGACCTTTCTGAAGCTCTGCTCAAGCGCCTGTCCATGTTCGTGCTGCGCGCCAAGGTCAAGCTGGCCGCCACCGCCTTGAACGTGGCCGGCGTGCAGGCCACCACCGAACAGGCGGCCGCCCTGGAAGCCGTGACGGGCGCCCTGCCCCGCGCACCGTGGCAACGCGTGGACCTGCCGTCGGGCACCTGGATTGCCGCGCCCTCGGCCAATACCCGCCTGCGCTGGTGGTGGATCGCGTCCGATGAACAGCTGGCCCAGTCTTCGGCTTTGGCGGGCGCGCTTAGCCTGGTTCCCGCTACGCATTGGCAGGTGGCCGATCTTGCCGCGGGCATTCCGTGGATTGCCTCGGCAACACAGGACGTATTCATCCCGCAGACTGTGAACCTGGAACTGGTTCAGGGCGTGAGCTTCACCAAGGGCTGTTACCCCGGCCAGGAAGTGGTGGCGCGCAGCCATTACCGAGGCACGGTGAAGCGGCGCATGGCGTACGGCACCATCGATCAGGCGGGCGGGCAAAGCGCGGCGCTGCCCGGCGTGGACGTGTTCGACGCCACCCAGCCGGGCGAACCCATCGGCCGGGTCGTGGATGCCGCCAGCGAAGCCGGCGTGGCTTCAGTGCTGTTCGAAACGACGCTTGCCGCGCTGCCCCAGGGGGACCTGCGCCTGGGCGCAGAAGACGGCCCGCGCATCACGGTTGGGCCGCTGCCGTATTCCATTACGCCGTGAGTTGAGGCGGACGCGGACGCCGGCCCGGGCGCGGCCGGCGGCGCGTTGTTGCATTACGCCGCAGCAACCGGACGCGGGCGTGCCGTGCGCCGCCGCGCGTCCCACATAACGTCAGACCGCCACCCCAAACAGCGCGCCGACGCCGGCCGTTGCCGCCATCGCAAAAGCGCCCAACAGCGTCACGCGCAGCGCGGCCGGCCCTTTCGGGGCCCCGCCCGCCTGCGCGGCCAGCGTGCCCAGCGCGGCCAGGCACAGCACCGATGCGCCGATCACCCAGCCGATCAATTGCGGCACCGGCGCCGTCACGGCCACGACCAAGGGCAGCGCCGCACCGGCCGCGAACGACGCGGCTGACGCCACGGCGGCCTGCACGGGCCGCGCGCGGTTATGCACGGAGATGCCCAGTTCGTCGCGCGCATGCGCGTCCAGCGCGTCATGGCGGGTCAGTTGCCGCGCCACCTGCGTCGCCAGTTGCCGGGTCAGGCCCCGCTCTACATAGATATCAATCAGTTCGGCAAGCTCTTCTTCCGAATTGCCCTTCAGTGAGCGCTGTTCCATCCGCAGGTCCGCCGCCTCGGTGTCGGCCTGCGAGCGGACGGACACGTATTCACCGACCGCCATGGACAAGGCGCCGGCCACCAGCCCCGCCAGCCCCGACGTCAGAATTGCGCCATGCGAGGCCTGCGCGGCAGCCACCCCGGTGATCAGGCTGGCGGTGGACACGATGCCGTCGTTGGCGCCCAGCACGGCGGCGCGCAGCCAGTTGCTGCGGAAAATTCGGTGGTGTTCTTTGGCAGGCATTACCCGGTACCCATGCAACGCGTGACAAGCGCGTCACGCATCTGCCCCGGGAACGGGCCAGACGCGTGGCGCGCCGGAGTCATCGCGGCGTCACGCGCACCGCGGTCAGCAAGCCTATCACGCAAAGCGTGGCTTGCTCACCTTCGTAGGCGTGCACTTCGACCTGGCAGATCGACAGACGCTTGCCCGGCTTGACCACGCGGCCGCTGGCCACGTAGCGGTCACCCTTGGCCGGCGCCAGGAAGTTCATCTTGAACTCCGATGTCAGTACATCTTCGCCCGGGCCAAACAGCGTGTAGGCGGCGTAACCGCCCGCGCTGTCGGCGATTGTGGTGGAGATGCCGGCGTGCAGAAAACCGTTTTGCTGGCAAAGGTCGGCCCGGTAAGGCAGGCCGATATCCACCCTGCCCGGCTCCACCACATCCAGCTGCGCGCCCAGCAGCCGCATGACGGTCTGCTGGTCGAAGCTGGCCTTGACCCGCGCGGCGGGATCAGCCGACGCTTGTGGCGCGGCCATGTCAGTCTTGCTCGCGCTTGACCAGGTTGACGATGCTGGAGAAATCCAGCCTGCCCGAGCCGCCCGCGCTATGCAGCGAATACAGGTTGCGCGCCAGCTCGCCCAGCGGGATGGAGGCGCGCGTGGACAGCGCGGCCTCGGCGGCCAGGCCCAGGTCCTTAAGCATCAGGTCCACGCCGAAACCGCCGGCGTAACCCTTGGACGCGGGCGCATGGTCCATCACGCCCGGCCAGGGGTTGTAGAGCTCGGTCGCCCAGTTGCGGCCCGAGCTCTTGGCGATGATGTCCGACAGGACCTTCGGATCCAGCCCGTTGGCCACGCCCAGCGCCAGGGCCTCGGACGTACCGGCCATCAGGATGCCCAGCAGCATGTTGTTGCAGATCTTGGCCACCTGACCGGCACCGCCGGGGCCGGCATGGAAGATGTTCTTGCCCATTTTCTCCAGCACGGGCCGGGCGCGTTCCAGCGCGGCCGCGGGGCCGCCCACAATGAACGTCAGCGTGCCCGCCGCCGCGCCCGCCGTGCCGCCGGACACCGGCGCATCGATCATGGCGATGCCGCGCACGTCGGCGGCCTGCGCCAGCTTGCGGGCCGTGTCCGGGGCGATGGTGCTGCAATCGATCACCAACGCGCTGGACGAAATCTTGCCCAGCAGGTCCTGATCCAGGTACAGCCCTTCGACGTGCTTGCTGGCGGGCAGCATGGTCACGACGACGTCCGCGCCCTTGACCGCTTCGGCTGCCGACTCCGCGGCGCTGGCGCCGGCATCGGTCAGCAGCTTCACCGCTGCCGGCACCAGGTCAAAGACCTTGAGGCTATGTCCGGCCTTGATCAGATTCAATGCCATGGGCGCGCCCATGTTGCCCAAACCGATAAACGCGATATTGCTCATGATGTTTTGTCTCCTGGTGCTATGGCTATGGCTATGGCTGTTGCTATTGCTTTAGGTATGGATTCAATGTGACCCGGATGACGGGCTTGGCTTGCCTATCGGAGCAAGCGGAGCACGCGGAGCAAGCGGAGCAAGCGGAGCACGCGGGGCACGCAGCGATACGCGCCGGGGATCGCCGACCCGCGCGTGCTGGCCGGCCCCGGCTATCAGCGCCCTTCCTGCCCCAGGTCGGCCAAGGGATGCGGCTCGCCCTCGCGCCAGGGTTCCTCGAAAAACTTCTGGACCCAGGCGTCGGTTGCCACGTCGATCACCGCCGGGCTCCAGCGCGGCTTCTTGTCCTTGTCGATCAGCAAGGCGCGAATGCCCTCGGCAAAATCTCCATGGGCCGTGCACGCCAGGGCCGCGATGTACTCGGCGCGGAACACGTCGTCCAGCGACCGCAGGCGCATGCGTTGCTGCAAGGCGAAGGCCAATCGCACCGACCCAGGCGAACCGGCTAGCATGGTCGTCGCCGCGCGCGCCAGCCAGGGGTCGTCATGGTCTTTCAGCTGCGCCAGTTCTTCGTAGATCTCGTCCAGGCGGTTGCCCGTGCACAGGTTGTTGATCAGGAACGAATGCTGGCGCAGGTGCCCGGGTTCCAGCGGAGTCTGGGGCTCCAGCGCGGTGAGCGCGCGGCGCAGCAAGCCATCGTTGATGGAGCGCGGCGCCATGGCCTCGTCCGAGGCGCCGGCCGGCTTGCCCGCCCACGGCTGTTCTTCCAGCGACGCCAGCAGGCGCGGCCAGTCGGCATGGTTCAGGCGGAAGTCCGCCAGGCCCGCGAAGAACGCGTCGGCCGTATTCATCTGCGCGCCGGTCAGCGCCAGGAACAGGCCGATGCGGCCCGGCATGCGGTTCAGCAGCCAGCTGCCGCCCACGTCCGGAAACAGGCCGATCGAGACTTCCGGCATCGCCAGGCGCGAGCTTTCGCTGACAACGCGGTGGCTGGCGCCCATCATCAAGCCGATGCCGCCGCCCATGACGATGCCGTGGCCCCAGCACAGCACGGGCTTCGGATACGTGTGAATGCGGTAATCCAGCCGGTATTCGTGCTCGAAAAAGCGGCGCGCGTAGGCGTTGCTCCAGCCGCTTTTACCCGCGTTTTCGCTCATGCTGCGGTAAAGGCCATGCAGGTCACCGCCTGCGCAGAAGGCCTTTTCGCCCGCGCCTTGCAAGACCACCAGGGCCACGCCCGGATCGCGCGCCCATTGGTCCAGGCGCTCGGCCAGCAAGTCCACCATTTCCAGCGACAGGCCGTTCAGGGTTTGCGGCGCGTTCAGCGTCGCTATCCCGAACCGCATGCCGTTCGCCGCGCTTCTTTCTTCGAACAACACCGGTGCATTCATCTTATGTCGGCTCCTTTTTCCAACAATTGGCGGGCAATGATCACGCGCATGATCTCGTTGGTGCCCTCCAGAATCTGATGAACGCGAGTATCGCGCACCAGACGCTCCAAGGGATAGTCCTTCAAGTATCCATAACCGCCGTGAATCTGTTGCGCGTCCAGGCAGATCTGGAAGCCCATGTCGGTGGCAAAGCGCTTGGCCATGGCGCAATAGGTGGCCGCGTCCGGCGCGCCGCCGTCCAGCTTGCAGGCGGCCAGGCGCACCATCTGGCGCGCCGCCACCAGGTGGGTGGCCATGTCCGCCAGCTTGAATTGCAGCGCCTGGAATTCCGCCAGACGGCGGTTGAACTGCCGGCGTTCGTCCATGTAGCGGCGGGCGGCGTCCAGCGCGCCTTGGGCGGCGCCCACCGAGCAGGTGCCGATATTGATGCGGCCGCCGTCCAGGCCCTTCATGGCGATCTTGAAGCCTTCGCCCTCCTGGCCCAGCAGGTTTGCGGCCGGCACGCGGACGTTTTCAAAGGTGATGGGACGAGTGGACTGGCTGTTCCAGCCCATTTTTTCTTCCTTGCGGCCGTAGCTGATGCCCGGGCTATCGGCCGGCACGGCAAACGCGCTGATACCGCCCGCGCCCTCGCCGCCCGTGCGCGCCATGACGACCAGCAGGTCCGTATCGCCCCCGCCTGAAATGAACGCCTTGGCGCCGTTCAACACGTAGTCGTCACCCTGGCGCTGCGCGCGCGTGGACAGGGACGCGGCATCCGATCCGGCGCCTGGTTCGGTCAGGCAGTAAGAAGCCAGTTTCTGGCCGCTGGCCAAGAGCGGGCCCCAGGCCTCGCGCAAGCCGGGCTGGCCCCATTGGCCGACCATCCAGGTGGCCATGTTGTGTATCGTCAGGAAAGCGGTGGTGGACGGGTCCACGGCGGCCATTTCCTCGAATACCAGCGTGGCGTCCAAGCGCGGCAGGCCCAGGCCGCCGATCTCTTCGCTGGCGTAGATGGCGCAAAAGCCCATTTCGCCGGCCCGGGCGAATGCCTCGCGCGGAAAGATGCCTTCAGCGTCCCAGCGCGCGGCGTGAGGGGCCAATTCGCCCTCGGCGTAGTCGCGGGCGGCCTGCGCAAACGCGCGCTGCTCGTCGGTCAGTTCCAAGTCCACAGCCTGTCTCCTGTTGGTGTCGGTATTGTCTGTTGGCGTTGCGGGTCGTCTCGTGAACGCCCGCCCATCGCCGTGGCAAGATGGATTCTGGCATGACGTTAACGTAAACGTAAATATGAAACCGCGTTTATGTTACGCCGGATGCTTGGGAGGTATTTGTCTTGTTGGTGACAATGTCCGGCGGCGCCGACCTGCCGTGGCGGCGCTTACGGAAGGCGGGTGGCAGAAGGCGGGTGGCAGACGGCGGGCAGCAGAAGGCGGGTTGCAGACCGCGGGTGGCAGATGGCGGGTGGCAGATGGCGGGTGGCAGACGGCGGCTTAACAAGGCGGCCCACACGAACCTGCCTACAGCAAGCCCGCGGGGCGCACCCGGCCGTTCTTGGCCGTCTTGGCGCGTCGGTGTTCGGCGCGGCGGCGGCGTGATTCCTTCGGGTCGAAGCTCAGGCCCCGGTAGATTTCGACGCGATCGCCGTCAAACAGCCGCGACTGCGGCTCGGCGGCGCGGCCAAACACGCCCACCCCGCGTTCCCAGGGTTGCACCACCGGAAACGCCTGGCCAAAGCCGCAGGCCGCCAGCGCGTCCGCCACCGTGGCCCCATCAGGCAGGCGCAGTTCGCGCAGCCACACGTGGCCGGGCAAGGCATAGCAGACGCTGACGTTCAGCAACACCGCGTCAGATGGCTCATTCGCCATATTTGGCCTGTGCCCGCTTGGTGAAGGAATCGATGAAGCTGGTGGCGATGCGGTTGAACACCGGCCCCACCACCATTTCCAGCGCGCGGTTCGAAAACGCGTATTCCATGGTGAACAGGACTTTGCAGGCATCTTCCGCCAGCGCCTGGAATTCCCAGTGGCCGACCAGGCTGGAGAATGGGCCATCCACCAGTTCCAGGTCGATCCGGTCGGGATAGACATGGGTATTGCGCGTGGTGAAGCGCTGCTTCATGCCCGCGAAACTGATCAGGATGGAGGCCTGCATGCCATGTTCATCGCGGCTTTGCACCTCGGCCCCGCCGCACCACGGCATGAACTCGGGGTACTTCTCCACGTCGGCAACCAGGTCGAACATCTGGGCGGCGCTGTAAGGCACCAGGACGGATCGTTGTACTTTGTGCATCGACTATCGCAAATGGCTAGAATGGCAAGATTTTACCGGCACCGCGCAACATGAGCCTAATGTGGCGCTTTGCAGCCCGCAAATTGCCGTTATGAGCAAAAAAGGCGTTATGACCAAAAAAGGCGTTATGACCAAAAAAGGCGTTATGCGCAAAAAGGCGTTATGAGCATTATCGACAACCGCAAGGCCACGCACGACTATTTCATCGAAGACCGCTACGAAGCCGGCCTTGTCCTGCAAGGCTGGGAAGTCAAAGCGATTCGCGACGGCCGCGTGCAGCTCAAGGAAAGCTACGTCATCGTACGCGATGGCGAACTGTACCTGCTGGGCATGCACGTCAGCCCACTGCCCACGGCGTCCACCCACATCCACCCCGATGCCATGCGCACGCGCAAGCTGCTGCTCAAGGCCGAGGAAATAAGCAAGCTGATCGGCAAGGTCGAGCAGCGCGGCTACACGCTGGTGCCGCTGAACCTGCACTACAAGAATGGCCGCATCAAGCTGGACTTCGCGCTGGGCCGGGGCAAGAAGCTGTTCGACAAGCGCGACACCGCGCGCGAAAAAGATTGGCAGCGCGAGAAAGAACGCATCATGAAGCACGACACGCGCGCGCCCCGCAAAGACAAAGACGATTGATTCAGGCCGCGGCCGGCATGGCCAGGCGCTCTGCCTGCTCGGCCGGCCCCACGATGCGGTTGCGCCCCGCCGCCTTGGCGGCATAGAGCTTGCGGTCGGCGCGCTCGAAGAACACTTGCAGGTTTTCGCCGGGCACCCATTCGGCCACGCCCGCGCTGAACGTGTACGAAATGGTGCTGCCGCCATGCGCGCAAGGCGTGCGCCGCACGGAATCCAGCAAGCGCGCCGCCACATCCAGCACGGCGTCGCCGCGCATATCCGGAAATAGCACGCCGAATTCCTCGCCGCCGACGCGCCCGACATGGTCGCCGGTGCGCAAGGTGGCCGTGGCCAGCAGGCCGAAATGGCGCAGCACGGCATCGCCCGCCACATGGCCGTGCGTGTCGTTGATGCGCTTGAAATGGTCGATATCCAATAGCAGCAGGGTCAGCGGACGCCGCGTGCGCAGTGCCTGGGCGCAATAGCGTTCGGCCTGCAACCACCACGCCTTGCGCGACATCAGGCCGGTCAGGAAATCGGTGTTGGCCTCTTGCTCGCGGTCGGCCAGCATGCGGTCGTGGATGATCATGATGGTGCCCAGCGTCAGGCACGGCATGATCAGCACGCCCAGCGTCAGGAAGGCGATGTTCCAGACGTTGGGCTCCATCAAGGATTCGGGCAGCGCCAGGTCCAGCGCGTAGATCGCGGCCCGCAACGCACAGACCGCGGCCGAGATCAGCGCCACGGTCCACACGAAGCGATAGCTGTAGCGCGAACGATGCACCGGCATATTGCGCTGGACGGTGACGGCCACCGCAACCAGGAAGCCCATTTGCAGCAGCGACATCGCCACGATGCGCGGGCCGATGCGCCAGTCCACATACGTATAGGCCAGCAACACCACCAGCGCCACCAGGCATGCCAGCGTCATCAGGTGCTTGGGCACGCTAAGCCCCAGCAAGCGCCGCACGCCCGAGTAGTACGAAAACAGCGCCAGGCCCACGGCCGCGTTGGGCACCACGACCGACACCAGCCAGGGCGCCGACGTGTTCTGAAGCGCAAACGTAAAAAACGCCAACAGCGTAAGCAAGTTGGCGCGTATGGTTTCGCGGATGCCGGCCATGCCGCTGCGAGCCAGCGACCCCAGCACGCAGAGCGATAGCACCCCCGCCAGTGCTGCTATCAGAAGCAAATTAACGGGAGCGATCATGGGCGGCGCGCCGCTAAGCGCGGTATCAGGTGTTGCGCGTGGACTTCACGATGGTCATGGCCGAGGCGATCATGCCGCCCACGTCGGACATGTTGGCCGGCAGGATCAGCGTATTGCCTTCCTTGGCCACGTTGGCGAACGCCTCGACGTAGCGCTCGGCCACCTTCAGGTTCACCGCTTCCATGCCGCCCGGCTGGCGCACGGCATCGGCCACTTGGGTGATGGCCTTGGCGGTGGCTTCGGCAATGGCCAGCACCGCGGCGGCCTCGCCCTGCGCCTGGTTGATCTGTGCCTGCTTCTCGCCTTCGGAGCGGGCAATGGCGGCTTCACGTTCGCCGGTGGCGATGTTGATCTGTTCCTGGCGGCGGCCTTCCGAGGCTGCGATCAGCGCACGCTTTTCACGTTCGGCGGTGATCTGCGCCTGCATCGAACGCAGGATTTCGTTGGGCGGCGTCAAATCCTTGATTTCGTAGCGCAGCACCTTCACGCCCCAGTTCAGCGCGGCCTCGTCCAGCGACGACACGATGTTGCTGTTGATGGAATCGCGTTCTTCGAACGTGCGGTCCAGTTCCATCTTGCCGATGACCGAGCGCAGGGTGGTCTGTGCCAGCTGCGTGATGGCCGAAATGTAGTTCGACGAACCATACGACGCGCGCATCGGATCGGTCACCTGGAAATACAGCACGCCGTCCACTTGCAGCTGCGTGTTGTCACGCGTGATGCAGACCTGGCTCGGCACGTCCAGCGGGATTTCCTTCAGCGAGTGCTTATAGGAAACGCGTTCGATAAAGGGGATGACAAAACCGGCACCCGGCGACAAGACACGGTCGAACTTGCCCAGGCGCTCGACCACCCAGGCGTGCTGTTGGGGCACGATGGCGATCGACTTGATGACGATCAGGATCGCCAGCGCGACGACGACGAGCAGGACGATAGTGGATGTATCGATCATGATTGAAACCTCTTCTGAGTTAATGCGATGGCGTCGGACACCAAGCCCCGGACGCCTGCTGCGGGCCGCGCGAGGCGCGAGCCGGTCTTACCGGGTTGAACCCGGCGCGCCCATGGGCTTGAGCACCAGGGTCGAGCCGCGCAGTTCGGTAATGGTGTGTTCTCCGGCGTGGGGCGCATGCCCCGGGGCCAGTTCGGCCTGCCAGTGCGCGCCGCGATACCAGACACGCGCCGTGCGCTGTTCGGACCACGATTCCACGGAAACCGTCTGGCCGATGTCCAGGTTCACGTCCGCGTTGCGCGCGGAGTTGACCTCGCGCTTTTTCAGCACGCGCGTCTTGCGCAGCGCCAACAGGCCCAGCATCAAGACCACGCCACACGCCACCAATTGCCATTCAAGCCCCGTGCCGAGCCACGCGGCAGCGCCGGCCGCCGCCAGCCCCAAGGCCACCAGCAGCAAATAGAAAGTACCCGTCGCCAATTCCCCGATTAGGGCCAGCGCGGCCAATCCCAGCCAGATCCACATAGTCTTAACGTCGCCTGAAAGGATGATTCGTGAGCGGATTGTACGTATTTCCGGGACGTAACGGGAAAGCCCGTTGGCCTCGGTCCGGGCGGCGCTGGATTATGATGTGCGCCTGACGCGCCGATCCCACCCGGATGGCCCGCGTCCGCCTTTTCAAGCACATCGATCCATGACCGCTGCAACACCTTCCGCCCTACCCGTCCTGATCCTGCATACCGGCGATCCGGACGACACGCTTAAAAGCCAGTTCGGCGGCTATGCCGAACAACTGACCCAGGCCGCCGGCCTGGCGGCCGACGCGGTTGAAATCGTTGCCGTGCACGAAGGTCAACGCCCGCAATCGCCCGCGCACTATCGCGCGGCACTCATCACCGGATCGCCCGCCATGGTCACCGATAAGGAGCCCTGGAGCGAAGACACCGCCGCCTGGCTGCGCGAGGCCGCCGCCGCCGAGCTGCCCATGTTCGGCGTGTGCTACGGCCACCAGCTACTGGCCTATGCGCTGGGCGGCAAGGTGGGCTACAACCCGGCCGGCCGCGAAGTCGGCACGCAAACCGTCGAACTGCTGCCGCCGGCCTCGGGCGACAAGTTGCTGGCCGGCCTGCCCGGCACCTTTCCCGCGCAGATGCTGCACGCCCAGACCGTGTTGCAGCCTCCGCCCGGCGCCGCCGTGCTGGCGCGCTCTGACCTGGACGAACACCAGATGATCCGCATCGGCCGCAATGTGTTCTCGACCCAATTTCACCCCGAGTTCGGACCCGATTTCATTCGCGCCCACCTGGATCGCTATGGCCGTCGTTATGCGGCGGAAAACCTGGACCTGCCGGACCTGACCGCGAACGTGCGCGCCACGCCCGTGGCGGGCGGGCTGCTGCGCCGCTTCCTGGACGCTTACGCGCCGGCCTGAACGGCGGCGCGCAACATCCGGAGTGCGGGGCTAGTCGGCAACTGAGACCATGAACCTAAAGCGCAATCCATTACGCGCATGTCAGGAGTCTTCGATGAGCCCTACCGCCGCCGCCGCAAGCAAACCGCCATCCGCCGCAGCCGTTTTAAGCAAACAGCTTTTAAGCAAACAGCATGCCGCCGCCGTCGAGCGCGCCTGCCGCGCCCTTGAGGCCGAGCAGCCGCCCGACCTGTCCACGCTGGCCGAACAGGCCGGCATGAGCCGCTTTCACTTTCACCGCGTGTTCAAGGCGGCGACCGGCATCACGCCCAAGGCCTACGCCAACGCGCTGCGAGCGGCCCGCGCGCGCCAGCAGCTGGAAAGCAGTGCCAGCGTCACCGACGCCATGTACGACGCCGGCTTCAATTCCAGCGGCCGGTTCTACGAAGCCGCTCCCGCCATCCTGGGCATGACGCCCACGGCCTTTCGCAGGAACGGCGAAGGCATCGATATCCGCTTCGCGGTGGCGCAGTGTTCGCTGGGCGCCTTGCTGGTGGCGGCCACCGGCACGGGCATCTGCGACATTTCGCTGGACGCCGACCCGGAACACCTGGTGCGCAACCTGCAAGACCGCTTCAAGGCCGCGCGCCTGATCGGCGCGGATGCCGAGTTTGAAACCTGGGTGGCCGCCGTGGTCAGCTTCGTCGAAGACCCGTCGCGCGGGCTGGACCTGCCGCTGGACGTGCGCGGCACCGCCTTTCAGCGCCGGGTATGGGAGGCGTTGCGCGACATTCCGGTGGGCACCACGGTCACCTACACGCAGGTGGCCGAACGCATCGGGGCACCTCGCGCCGTGCGGGCCGTGGCACGCGCCTGCGCCACCAACTCCATCGCGCTGGCCATCCCGTGCCACCGCGTGGTGCGCACGGACGGGTCGATGGCGGGTTACCGCTGGGGTATCGACCGCAAGCGGGAGCTGATCGCGCGGGAATTGAAAGCGGCGTAGTGGCTGGCCCGCGCATCGTTCGCTAAAGAAAAAAACCCCGCGTCCTGATCGGACGCGGGGTTTTTTATTGGAACGGCCAGGCGCTTATTGCTTGGCCAGACGCTGCCAGGTGTCGACAACCGTATCCGGGTTGAGCGACATCGACAGGATGCCTTCGTCCTTGAGCCATTGCGCGAAGTCGGGGTGGTCGCTGGGGCCTTGGCCGCAGATACCCACGTACTTGTTGGCCGCCAGGCAAGCCTTGATCGCGCGGCGCAGCATGAACTTCACGGCTTCGTCGCGTTCGTCGAAGTCGGCGGCCAGGAGCTCCATGCCGGAATCGCGGTCCAGGCCCAGCGTGAGCTGGGTCATGTCGTTGGAACCGATCGAGAAACCGTCGAAGAATTGCAGGAATTCGTCGGCCAGGATGGCGTTGGACGGCACTTCGCACATCATGATCAGCTTCAGGCCGTTTTCACCACGAGCCAGGCCGTGCTTGGCCAGCAGGTTCACGACCTTTTCGGCCTGACCCAGCGTGCGCACGAAGGGCACCATGATTTCAACGTTGGTCAGGCCCATGTCGTCGCGAACCTTCTTGAGCGCTTCGCATTCCATGCGGAAGCACTCGGCGAAGTCCTCGGCGATGTAGCGCGATGCGCCACGGAAGCCCAGCATGGGGTTCTCTTCCTCGGGCTCGTAGCGCGAACCGCCCACCAGCTTGCGGTATTCGTTGGACTTGAAGTCCGACATGCGCACGATGACCGGCTTGGGATAGAACGCGGCGGCAATCGTCGCCACGCCTTCCGCCATCTTCTCAACGAAGAACGCGCGCGGGCTGGCGTGCCCACGGGCAGCCGATTCCACGGCCTTCTTCAGTTCGCCGTCCACGTTCGGGTAGTCCAGGACTGCCTTCGGGTGGATGCCGATGTTGTTGTTGATGATGAATTCCAGACGTGCAAGACCGACGCCGCCGTTCGGAATCTGCGCAAAGTCGAACGCCAGCTGGGGGTTACCCACGTTCATCATGATCTTCAGATCGATGGCCGGCATTTCGCCACGGCGCACTTCTTCGACTTCGGTCTCGATCAGGCCGTCATAGATGCGGCCTTCGTCGCCTTCGGCGCAAGACACGGTCACGGACTGGCCTTCCTTGAGCAGGTCGCTGGCGTTGCCGCAACCCACCACTGCCGGAATGCCGAGTTCGCGCGCGATGATCGCGGCGTGGCAGGTACGGCCGCCACGGTTCGTGACGATGGCCGAGGCGCGCTTCATCACGGGTTCCCAGTTGGGATCAGTCATGTCGGTGACCAGCACGTCGCCCGGCTGGACCTTGTCCATGTCGGAGATGTCGCCCACCACGCGCACGGGACCGGCGCCGATCTTCTGGCCGATTGCGCGACCGGTGATCAGGACCTGGCCGGTGGCCTTCAGGCGATAACGCTGCTGGACGTCGTTGGCGCCCTGCTGCGACTTCACCGTTTCCGGGCGCGCTTGCAGGATGTAGATCTTGCCGTCGACACCGTCACGGCCCCATTCGATGTCCATCGGGCGCTTGTAGTGCTGCTCGATGATGACGGCGTAGCGGGCCAGTTCGTTAACTTCGTCGTCGGTCAGCGAGTAGCGGTTGCGCTCGGACACCGGCACGTCAACGGTACGGACCGCGCGGCCTTCCGGACGCTCGGGATCGAATTCCATCTTGATCAGCTTGGAGCCGATGCGGCGGCCGACGATGGGGAACTTGCCTTGCGCCAGCGTGGGCTTGAAGACGTAGAACTCGTCGGGGTTGACCGCGCCTTGCACGACGGTTTCGCCCAGGCCGTAGGACGACGTGATGAACACGACGTCTTCAAAGCCCGATTCGGTGTCGATGGTGAACATGACGCCGGCGCTGCCCTTGTCGGAACGCACCATGCGCTGGATGCCGGCCGACAAGGCCACATCGGCGTGGGCGTAGCCCTTGTGCACGCGATAGGAAATGGCGCGGTCGTTGTACAGCGAGGCGAACACGTGGCGGATCTTGTCCAGCACGTCGTCGATGCCCACAACGTTCAGGAAGGTTTCCTGCTGGCCGGCGAACGAGGCGTCGGGCAGGTCTTCCGCCGTGGCTGACGAGCGCACGGCAAACGAGCCCTTGCCGTCAGCGTCGAGCTTGGCAAAGGCCGTGCGGATTTGTGCTTCGAATTCGGCCGAGAACGGCGCTTCGACGATCCATTGGCGGATCTGCGCGCCGGCGGTGGCCAGCTCGCGCACGTCTTCGGGGTTCAGCGTGGTCAGGCGTTCTGCGATGCGCTTGTCCAGGCCCGAGGCCTTCAGAAAATCACGGAACGCGTCGGCGGTCGTGGCAAAGCCGCCCGGCACGCGGACACCCGCGCCAGACAGCTGGCTGATCATTTCGCCTAGTGATGCGTTCTTGCCTCCTACCGAGTCCACGTCCGTCATGCGGAGCTGCTCGAACAAAACAACATACGACATTGAAGTCACCTTTTACAATGGAATGAAAGCGAGTTAGGTCAAAGCACGAAGCAAGCACAAAAACTGCTTTTTTCAGACGCTGACCAAACTGGCCTTGGACCGCCCTTGGGGTGACTTATAGGGGCCTGATTGTACTCGGTGGAGTACCCTGGGCTATCTGACTGGTTGGAATTTTTTACACATGACATCTACCCCGATCGCACGCACGGTATACATCGTTTCCGACAGCACCGGCATCACTGCCGAGACCTTCAGCCAGTCGGTGCTGTCCCAGTTCGAAGAGGTGGAATTCAAGCCGATTCGGCTGCCGTTCGTCGACACCCTGGAGAAGGCGGCCGAGGTCGCCATGCGGATTGACCGCAGCGCCCTGGAAGCCGGGGTGCCGCCGATCGTGTTCAGCACCTTGGTTAACCCCGAGATCCTGGCGCGTGTTCGCCAGGCGAACGGCATCTTCATGGACCTGTTCGGCACCTTCGTCAGCCATATCGAACAGGCGCTGGGCCTGAAGTCCAGCCATTCGATCGGCCGGTCGCACATGCAGGCCAATTCCGAAAAGTACCGCAACCGTATCGACGCCATCAACTTCAGCCTGGCCCACGACGACGGCCAGTTCGTCAACCAGCTGGACCAGGCCGACGTCATTCTGGTGGGCGTGTCGCGCTGCGGCAAGACCCCCACCAGCCTGTACCTGGCAATGCAATATGCCATCAAGGCCGCCAACTTCCCGCTGACGCCGGACGACTTCGAGCGCGGCACCCTGCCCTCGACCATTGCGCCGCACCGCGCCAAGCTGTTCGGCCTGTCGATCCAGCCCGAGCGCCTGGCGGAAGTTCGCAACGAACGCCGTCCCAACAGCCGCTATTCCCAGCTGGAACAATGCCGCTACGAAGTGGCGGAAGCTGAACGCATGATGCGCCGTGAAGGCATTTCATGGCTGTCCAGCACCACCAAGTCCATTGAAGAAATCGCAACGACGGTGTTGCAGGAAGTGGGCCTGGATCGGGGCTGAAAAAAACTTGGGCGCACCGATGGTGCGCCCAGGTTTGACCTATTCAAAACTGTAGGTTTTGGTCAGAAGCCCGGCATCCGCTCGGGACTTGCCGCGCCCCAATAGCGCAGGCCGCGCATCTCGTTTTCGGCAAGTTCTGGCGGGTCGACCAGCTGCATCGACAACTTGCCCACCGCGCCGGTGGCGCCGTACACCTCGGCCATGACGCGTACATAACGCGTCTGCCCAGCGTCCAGCATGAAGCTCACGCCGTCGCCGGTCCAATGCAGGTTGGTGACCACATAGCTGCCGGCGGGGCGATCAACGAAGAAAAAGCTGCCCGGCTTGTTGCGGCCTACCACGACATCGTTGACGCGCAGTTTCTGCTGCGCCGCCGCCAGGTTGGTGGGCTGCGGCTGATAAAAATAAATCCGCCCATTGCCTTCGGCAATCGGCGGCAAGCGGCCATGCAGTGCATCAAACTTCGGGCCCGCGCATCCCGCCAGCAACACGGCGACGGCAATCGCCGCTACACCCTTGATCCACGCTTTCATTGACGCATCTCCACAGGCAAAGTGACGGGACGAGACAGCGCCATGTACGCGCTTTCGCCCGGCAGGTAAAAACCCAGCAGCTTGCCGGATGACGCCACCAGATAAGCTTCACCCTGCCGTCGGGTCTGAATGGTGAATAAGCCGCCCATCGAACGGTAGACGTCGCCCTGCGGCAACGCTCCGACGCGGCGCCACTGCGACGCCGCGGGCAAGGTCACGTTGCTGTCGTTCGGCAAGGCTGCGATAACGACGCGCGACAGCTGAATGGTGTGGACCGGATCGGCAGAGGCCACGGGCGTCATGCCGACTTTCTGCGTGCTGACCGACATGCACGCGGTCAGTGCAAGCGCGCAGGTGGAAGCCAACAGCAGCGCCCGGCCGGTGTGTGCCACACCGGACACATGCGCCTGCGCCATCCACGCCTTCATTTTCGGAACCGGCGACGCCGTCATAGCCATCTCGCAGAAATTTAAAGCGTGAAGTATATGAGTGCGACTGGATTTTACAAAACGTGCCTTAATAACGGACGGCCTGCCGGTCGTGCCGGCCCGCGCCCCAGTAGCGCAAGCTAACCCTGTCTGGTCGTTCGCGTGATCGCCCGCGCGTCGTATTCGCGTCGTATTCGCGTCGTATTCGCGTCGTATTCGCGTCGTATTCGCGCCGTATTCGCGCCGTATTCGCGCCGTATTCGCGCCGTATTCGCGTCGCAATTGAGCCTTAAGCAGGCGCGAGTATAAGCGGGGCCAGATCATTGGACCGGCTAAAAAAAGGGGGAAAAACGACGGATTATTCAGTATTCAGCGCGAGAGAGCGCCTGTCGCCGCTGCTCGAACAAACAGATCGCAGCGGCCGCACCGACGTTCAAGGACTCGACGGCGGCCATGTCGTGCGGGATGCAGACCTTGAGCCGGGCGGCGGCAAGCAAAGCGGGATCCACGCCCTGGCCCTCGTGCCCGAAGACCCAGGCGCACCGGGCCGGCAACGCGCCTTCGTAAAGGTTCTGTGCGCCGTCCAGCGCGGTTGCCACCAGCGGCACGCGCAGGCTGGGCAACAAGCCAGCCAGGTCAACGTGTTCGTGGATGGCCAGGGCGAAGTGTGCGCCTTGGCCGCTGCGCAAGACCTTGGGCGACCACGCGGCGGCGGTACCGGTTGCCAGGAACACGCGTTTCACGCCCGCCGCCGCGCAGGTGCGCAGCAGCGTGCCGACGTTGCCGGGGTCTTGGATACGATCGAACAGAACGCAGTTTTCGTCGATATCGGCCGGCATTTCCAACGGCTCGGGGGTGACCAGAAAGGCCACGCCCTGCCCGCTTTCCACGCTGGCCAACGATTGCATCAGGCGCGCGTCCAGCGCCAGGCAGCGGGCGTCGGGAACGGCGGCTGCCAACGCGGCAATATCGGGTTGCGCCAGGCGGTCCACATCGAAGATGGCCCGGTCCGGCGCGCCGTGGTGCTGCAACCAGGCTTGGCACAGGTGCACGCCGTCCAGCAACACGGGCGCGCCGCGCTTGCCGGCCGTGCCGGCCAGTTTGGCCAGGGCCTTGACTGCGGGGTTCTCGCGGGAACTGATGTGCTTCATGACGCCAGGCCAAACGCCTTGATCGGGGCGAAGCTGCGGCGGTGTTCGGCGCAGGGGCCGTGTTCTCGCAGCATTTGCAGGTGCAGCGCGGTGCCGTAGCCCTTGTGCTGGTCAAAAGCGTATTGCGGATACAGGCTGTGCAGGCGCACCAGATCGGCATCGCGCGCGGTCTTGGCCAGGATGGAGGCGGCGGAAATTGCCGGCACCAGCGCATCGCCCTTGATGACCGTCTGCACGGTGCAACCGAGCTTGGGCGCCTGGTTGCCGTCCACCAAGGCAAGCTGCGCGGGCAAGGACAAGCCCTGCACCGCCCGCTGCATGGCCAGCATCGTGGCCCGCAGGATATTCAGGGTATCGATTTCCTGCACGCTGGCACTGGCCACGCACCAGGCCAGGGCGTGTTCCTGGATCTCAAGCGCCAGCGCCTCGCGGGTGGCGGCTTTAAGCACCTTGGAATCGGCCAGCCCATCGATGGGCCGGGCCGGGTTCAGGATCACGGCCGCTGCGTAGACCGCGCCGGCAAGCGGCCCACGGCCCGCCTCGTCCACGCCCGCCGTCACCATGGCGGGCTGCACGGGGGCCGCGAACAATTCAGGCTGCTCCACCCGCCACCTCCAGAATCGCCTGGGCCGCCAGGGCCGGCGTGTCGCGCAGCAATTCCTGGTGCATGGCGGTAAAGCGGGCTTCGACCCGGGCGATCAGCGCGTCGTCGGTCAACGATGCCCACGTGGCCTCGGCCAGCTTTTCGGGCGTGGCGTCGTCTTGCAGCAATTCAGGCACCGCGAAATCGCGCAGCAGCACGTTGGGCAGGCCCACCCACGGTAGATACGGCCGCTGCTGCCCCGACTTCCACGTCATGATGCGGCGCATCCAGGGCGACAACACGTACGAGATCACCATGGGGCGCTTGTACAGCGCCGTTTCCAACGTGGCCGTGCCGCTGGCCACCAACACCGCGTTGGCCGCTTCCATCACGGACCAGGCAACGGGCGCCTTGCGATCGCCGCCGGCGCCATGCAGGTCGTCCGCGGTAATGCAGCGCAGGCCGGGCACCGGATGCTGGGCCAGAATCGCCTGGAATTCGGCGCGGCGCTGGTCGTTGACCATGGGCACGACGCATTGCAGGGCGGGATCTTTCTTCATCAACAGCTGGGCGGCTTGCAGGAAGCGCGGGGCCAGCAGGCGGATTTCGGAGGAGCGGCTACCGGGCAAAATCGCCAGCACGCGCGCGTTCGGGTCGATACCCAGGCTTGCGCGCGCCGCGGCGCGATCCGGCTGCATCGGGATGGCACCCGCCAAGGGGTGACCCACGTAGGTGACCGGAATGTTCTCTTTGCGGTAGATCTCTTCCTCGAACGGGAAAAGCACCAGCATGTGAGACACGGATTCACGGATCTTGTGGATGCGTTCGTAGCGCCACGCCCAGATGGACGGGCCAACGAAATGCACCGTGGGGGTACCGGCCAGGCGCAATTGGTGTTCCAGCCGCAGGTTGAAGTCGGGGGCATCAATGCCCACGAAGACCTTGGGCGGCTCGGCCAGCCAGCGGCGCTTGACGTCGCGATAGGTGCTAAGCAGGCTGGGCAGGCGCTTGAGCGCGTCGACGTAGCCAAACACGGTCAGCGCATGCATGGGATGCCAGGCGTCAAATTCGCGGGCCTGCATTTGCGGGCCGCCGATGCCTTCGCACCGCACGCCGGCATCGCGCGCTTGCAGACCGGCAATGATCCGACCGGCCAGCAAGTCGCCCGAAGGCTCGCCGGCCACCATGCCGATCCGCGTATTCATGGACGGATGATGCCGCGCGAGGCGACGTCCAGAAAATCGAGCATCGTTTGCAGATGCTCGGCCGCTTCGGGACTTTCTTGTTGGCGTTTGTACAGTTCAGCGCGCGCGGCGTCCAGCGGCAAACCACGGCGATAGATGATCTTGTAGGCTTCGCGCAGTGCCGAAATCATCACGGGGGTAAAACCGCGACGCTTCAGGCCTTCGACGTTGATGCCCACCGGCCGGCACGGGTTGCCCGCCGCCAGCACGAACGGAGGCGAATCCTGCATCAGCGAACTGTTGCCGCCCGTCATCGTGTGGGCGCCCACGCGTGCAAACTGGTGCACGCCGGTCAGGCCGCCGATGATGGCCCAGTCGCCCACATGTACGTGCCCACCCAGTTGCACCGAGTTGGCCAGAATGGTGTGGCTGCCTACGTGGCAATCATGCGCCACGTGCACGTACGCCATGATCCAGTTGTCACTGCCCAGCGTCGTCTCACCGCCATCCTGCACGGTGCCCGTGTTCAGCGTGACAAATTCGCGCACGGTATTGCGGTCGCCGATCGTCAGACGCGTCTTTTCACCGGCGTACTTCTTGTCTTGCGGCATGCCGCCGATCGAGCAGTAGCGGTAAAAACGGTTGTCGCGGCCGATGGTCGTGACGCCGTCAACCATGCAGTACGGGCCGATTTCGGTCCCCGCGCCGATGGTGACGTCTGGTCCCACCATTGCGAACGGGCCGATGATGGCGCTCGGGTCGATTTTTGCCGCTGGATCAACGACTGCGGTGGGATGGATGTTTCCTGCCATTTACTCTTCCAGGCTGCGAATCGCGCACATCAGCTTGGCGGACGCCACTTCTTGCCCGTCAACCGTGGCGCGCGCGGCGTACTTACAGATGCTGCGGCTCAGGCGTTCGGCTTCGACTTCGATGCGCAGTTGATCACCCGGCACAACGGGGCGGCGAAAGCGCGCGCCGTCGACGCCGACCAGGTAGTAAGCCGTCTTCGAGCTATCGCACTTGAGGCCGCCGTTTTCGTCCGTGAACGAGAACAGCGCCGAGGCTTGCGCCATGGCTTCCACGATGAGCACGCCCGGCATCACCGGATGGTGGGGGAAGTGGCCGTTGAAAAACGGTTCATTGATCGAGACATTCTTGATGGCGACAATGGATTTGCCGGGCACCATTTCGACGACGCGATCAATCAGCAGCATCGGATAACGATGCGGCAGCCTCTCCATGATCCCCTTGATGTCGAGTTCCATTTTTCTATGCTTTCCTGCGAGATGAAATGATTTTGGCGCGTGCACGCCCAGGCGGCAATTGCGCGCTCTAGTCTTTTTCGAGCGTGCGCACGCGACGGCGCAGTTGCGCCAACTGTTGTATCACGGCGGCGTTGCGCTGCCAGTCGCCATGCTCGGCATACGGGAACACCCCGGTATAGCGGCCTGGTTTGGTGATGCTGGAGGTGACCGCCGTGCCACCCGAGATGTGCACGTCGTCGCCCAAGGTCAAATGGCCCGACAGCATCGCGGCGCCGCCGATGGTGCAGCGTTCGCCGATGGTGGTGGAGCCGGCGATGCCCACGCACGCCGCCACGGCGGTATGCGCGCCGATGCGCACGTTGTGCGCCACCATGATCTGGTTGTCCAGCTTGACGCCGTCCGACACCACGGTGTCGTCCAACGCGCCCCGGTCGACGGTGGTGTTGGCACCGATTTCGACATCGTTGCCCACGGACACGCCGCCCAGCTGGGGAATCTTGCCCCAGGCGCCCTGCCCCAGCGTCGGGTCCGGCGCAAAGCCGAAACCGTCGGCGCCCAACACGGCGCCGCTGTGGATGATGGCCCGCTCGCCCACTTTCACGCCTTCGTAAAGGGTGACGTGTGCGTGCAGGCGGCTGCCCGCGCCGATGGACGAGCCTTCTCCGACCACGCAGCCCGGTCCCAGGACCGTGTCGCGACCGATGCGAGCGCCCGCCTCGATCACGCAATTGGGGCCGATACGCACGCCCTCTTCAAGGACGGCATCGGGCGCAACCACGGCGGACGGATGCGTGGAACCCGGCAACGCCGGCCGACGCGCGGCGTCAAACCATTGCGCCACACGGGCATACAGCAGATAGGGGTGTTTGCAGACGACCAGCGCAAAGGGCGGCCGATCGGCGCCCTTTGCTTCCAGCGCCTCGGCCACGTCGGCCGAGACAATGACCGCCCCGGCTTGCGTGGTGGTCAGTTGGCTCTGGTAGCGGGGGTTGGCCAGGAAAGTGATTTCCCGGCTACCCGCCGAAGACAGCGTCCCGATACCGCAGACCTTGAAAGGTTCTGCGCCCTGGGGCGCGCTGATGCGCCAGTCCATACCCTGGGTATTGGCGGCGCTCAACAGTGCTTCAAGAGTCGGCGCGCGAGCAAGATCCAGTAAAACCGGCATGGTGTGACGGGTGCTGCTTACTTGCCCAGGCTCTGAATCACCTTGTCGGTGATGTCGATGCGCGGGTTGACCGTCACGGCGTCCTGGATGATCAGGTCGTAGCTTTCTTGCTCGGCGATGCGCTTGATGGCCTCGTTGGCCTTCGTGACGATGCCCGAGAACTCTTCATTGCGGCGGCGATTGAAGTCTTCCTGGAATTCACGACGCTTGCGTTGCAGGTCGGTATCCAGGTTGGACAGTTCGCGCTGGCGCTTGACGCGGTCGGATTCCGACAGAACCGGAGCGTCCTTGTCGAACTTCTCGGCTTGCGAACGCAGGCTGTTGTTCAGGCGCTGGAGCTCGTCGTCGCGCTTCTTGAATTCGGCTTCGATCTTGCTTTGCGCCGTCTTGGCCGGGCCCGATTCACGCAGGATTCGCTCGGTATTGACGAAGCCGATCTTGGTGTTTTGAGCCTGTGCGGGAATCGCAGCAGCCGAACCGAGAATGAGAGCACCCACCAGGGCAATGGAGCCGCCCAGCTTGCCACGGCGCTTGGCGCGCGGCGTATTCGATGATTTAAGTGCGAAATCAGACATCATGAAAATCTCACCTTCCAGTAAGGCAAAGCCAAAGTGTGTATTGTGCCACTAAACAGCAAGGGAGCCGGGCCCGGGGGCCCCTCCCTTGTTTTCAAGCGTAACGGCGCGCTTAGAAACCGGTACCGATCTGGAACTGGAAGCTTTGCTTGTCGTCACCCTGCTTGGAGTTAAGCGGACGGGCGTAAGACAGCTGCAACGGTCCCATCGGCGACTGCCACGACAGGCCGACACCCGCCGAGAAACGCCAGCCGCAAGGATCCTCGACTTCGGTGTTGTCGCGGCCGCGGGTGCAACTAAGACCACTGCCGGCTGCGACCTGGCCCGCATCGCTGAAGATGAACCAACGCAGCGTGCGGTCCTTGGTGGCGCCCGGGAACGGCAGATACAACTGCGCGTTGGCCACGATACGGCGCGTACCGCCCAGGTAGTCGCCGGTAAGCGTATCGCGCGGACCCAGCGACGAGCCCTCATACCCGCGAACGGTGCCAATACCGCCGGCATACACGTTCTTGATGACCGGGTAATCCTTGCTGCCGTAACTGCGGCCCCAGTCCACCATGCCGTTCAAGGCCAGGGTGTACGCCCCCCCCAGCGGCACGAAGTACTGCTGTTGGCCCGTCAACATCGTGTATTGCAGGTCGACGGTGGACACGTCGGCCTTCAGGCGGGTGTACGACCCCTTGGTCGGCGCCAGCGCGCTGTCACGCGTGTCCTTGGACCAGCCGGTGCTGAAGATGACCGAGTTGGTCGAATCGCCATACTGACCCACAAAGTCCCTGTACGCCTGCGGCGAGTTCGTGAACAGGTCGATCTGGTTGTGTTCGTAGTTGGCGCCCAGGAAGATCCGGTCGTATTCCGAAATCGGAATACCGAAGTTCATGCCCAGGCCGATGGCCTTGACGCGGTAGTCGCCGTCGTTGTTGTTCCAGGGCTCGGTCACGCGGTAGTACGCGGACGTGGTGCGGCTGATGCCTTCCTTGGTCCAGTACGGGTCGGTGTGCGACAGCACGACCGCGCGGTTCGTCTTGCTGGTGTTCAATTGCAGCGTCAGGTTGGTGCCGCTGCCGAAAACGTTGTCTTCGCTGATACCGGCCGACAGAATCGCCTTTTCGGACGAGCCGTAGCCCACGCCCAGGTTGATCATGCCGGTGGGCTTTTCTTTCACGTCGACGTTCACATCGACCTGGTCGGGCGAACCCGGAACCGGATCGGTCTTGACGTTGACGTCGCTGAAGTAACCCAGGCGGTCAACGCGGTCGCGGGACGTCTTGATGTCTTTGGCGTCGTACCAGGCGGCTTCCTGCTGGCGCATTTCGCGGCGCACGACTTCGTCGCGCGTGCGGGTGTTGCCACCGATCTGGATGCGGCGCACATACACACGGCGGCTCGGGTCGACGTAGAACGTCAGGTCGGCTTCGTGCTTGGCGCGGTCCAGTTGCGGGTTCGGGTTGACGTTGGCGAACGCGTAGCCCAATTCGCCCAGGTAGTCGGTAATGGCCTTGGCCGAGTCGTTGGCCTTGGCGGCCGAAAACGTCTCGTTGGGCTTGGTCTGCACCAGCGCGTTGATTTCCTTGTCCAGGCCCAGCAGGTTGCCGGCCAGTTTCACGCTGCGCACCTTGTAGGGTTCGCCTTCGTGAACGGTAATCGTGATGCGGATGTCCTTGCGGTCGGGTGAGATGGTGACCTGCGGGGGTTCGACCGTGAATTCCAGGTACCCCTGGTCCAGGTAGAACGAACGCAGGCGTTCCAGGTCGCCTTCCAGCTTTTCGCGGGAATACTTGTCGGTATCGGTGTACCAGGTCAGCCAGCCCGGCGTCGTCAGCTTGAACTCGTCAAGCAGGTCGCTTTCCGAGAACGCCTTGTTGCCGACGAAGCGGATTTCCTGGATGCGGGCAACGTCGCCTTCGAACACGTCGAAGCTCACGCCCACGCGATTACGCGGCAGCGGGGTCACGGTGGAGGTGACTTCGACGCCGTACTTGCCCTTGGACAGGTATTGCTGCTTCAGTTCGTATTCCGCGCGCTCGAGCATCGAGCGGTCGAATATGCGGCCTTCGGCAAAACCGACCTGCCCCAGCGACGTGGTGATCGCCTTGGAGTCGAATTCGCGCATGCCGTTGAAGTTGACGGAGGCGATCGTCGGGCGTTCTTGCACGACGACCACAACAACGTTGTTATCCGTCTGGATCTGCACGTCGGTGAAAAAGCCCGTGCCGTACAGGCGGCGAATGGCCTCGGTAGCCTCTTCTTCGGTGAATTTCTCGCCCACCTTGACGGGGAGATAACCGAAGACGGTGCCGGCGTCAGTCCGTTGAATACCCTCTACGCGGATATCCCGCACGACAAAAGGGTCGAAGGCTTGGGCCATGGCCGGCAGCATTAATGCGGCGATGAGACCCGGCAGTACACCCTTTTTGTGATGAAACATCCGGCGAAAAGACATCCTTGAGTATCCTCGGTCGTGCAAATGGCGGGGGATTTTATGCTAAATCGCGTTTACGTGAATAAACGCGTGAAATCGTTGAACAGCGCAAGGCCCATCAGGCCTGCCAATAAACCTATGCCGGCGCGCTGTCCGATATCGATCCACCTCGCTGGCGGCGGGCTACCCCGCACAATTTCGACGAGATAGTACAGCAGATGGCCGCCATCCAGCATAGGAATGGGCAGCAAATTTAGTACGCCCAGGCTGATACTGATCAAGGCAATATAGGCGATATACGCAACAATGCCGATTCGGGCGGTCTGGCCGGCATAGTCGGCAATGGTGACCGGGCCGCTGACGTTGCGCCACGAGACATCGCCCGTGACCATGCGGCCCATCATGCGCAGCGAGAACCAGGCGGTATCCCAGGTGCGAACCGCGCCGCGCCATACGCTTTCGAACAGGCCATAGCGGACCGTGACCATCGGCACGTCGCCGCCCAACTGCACGCCCAGCCGGCCGATTTCCTGGCCATTGACTGTTTCGGCGCGCGGCGTCACGTTCAGCGAAATATTGGCGCCATCGCGCAGCAGGGTCAGCGTTAGCGTCTGGCCGGCACTTTGCTGGATTTGCTTGATGACCGACCCCGTTTCCGGCGTGGGTTGGCCATTGATGGCCACAATCAGGTCACCGGTACGCATACCCGCCGCCTGCCCTTCCCCGCCGTCGTTCACGGCGCGCACGCCGGGCCTGGGTTGAGCCAGGCGGATGCCGGCCGCAGCCAGGGGATCCCCCGAGGACGGGTCCATGGCGTTGGGCGGTAGATTGAGTTCGCGTTGCTGGACGGCGCCGGATGGCGTGCTGACTTCGATCAGCGCGCGGCCGCCGGTGGACATGACGTCCATCAGGCGCCAGCGGGCGTCAGACCACGAAGCAATGTCCTGGCCGTCCACGGCCAGGATGCGGTCACCCGCAAGCAGGCCGGCATTCGCGGCGGGCGTCTCGGCAGCGGGTTGGGCGATGATGGCCTGCGGTTCGTCCGTACCGGCCATGTTCAGGCCGGCGTACAGGAAAACCGCCAGGATCAGGTTGAAGACGGGGCCGGCGGCAACGACGGCGATGCGCTTGCCCACGGATTTGTTGTTGAACGCGCTGGCGGCCTCGGCCGGGCTGGCCCCGGCGGGCGCGTCGTCCTGCATTTTGACGTAGCCGCCGAGCGGCAAGGCGGAAACGGCCCATTCGGTACCGTTTTTATCCGTGCGACGCAAGATGACCTTGCCAAAGCCCAGCGAAAACCGCAGCACCTTGACGCCGCAAAGCCGAGCCACCCAATAGTGCCCCAGCTCATGGAAGGTGATCAGGGAGCCAAGCGCTACCGCAAAGGCCAGCAGGGTGAAAAGCATCGGGATCGGGATCTAGGGAATCAGAAGCAAGCGGGGCCAGCCATCAGGCCAGCCCAAGGTTACCGGCGAAGATGCGCGCGTCGGCATCCAGCGCCAGCACTTCGTCAAGACTGTTGAGCGTAACAGATGCCCGGGCGGCTTGCCACTCCAGGGTGGCTTCGATGACGCGCGCGATCCAGGTGTAGGGCAGGCGGCCATCCAGGAAGGCCGCCACGGCGACTTCATTGGCGGCGTTCAGCGCCACGCAGGCGCCCTGCCCGGCCCGCAGCGCGGCAAAAGACAGCGCCAGGCAGGGAAACCGGGCCAGATCAGGCTTTTCGAAATCCAGCCGGCCCAGACGCGTGAGGTCCAGCGGGCCAACGCCGCTTGCCAGGCGATCCGGAAAGCCCAGCCCGTAGGCGATGGGCGTGCGCATGTCGGGCTGCCCCAGCTGCGCCAGCACCGAACCGTCGTCGTATTCGACCATCGAATGCACGACGCTTTGCGGGTGCACCACGACTTCGATGCGATCGGGCGGCATGGCGAACAGCCAATGCGCCTCGATCACTTCCAGACCTTTGTTCAGCATGGTGGCCGAGTCCACCGAGATCTTGCGGCCCATGCTCCAGTTCGGATGGGCGCACGCCTGGGCGGGCGTCACATCGTGCAGGTCTTCAAGGTCGCGCCCCCGGAAGGGGCCGCCAGATGCCGTCAGGAGCAGACGGCGCACGCCCGGCGCGGGCGCATCGGGCGCCTGCGCGCGCCCGCCGTGGGGCAGGCATTGAAAAATGGCATTGTGTTCGCTGTCGATGGGCAGCAGCTCGGCGCCGTGGTCGCGAATGGCCTGCATGAACAACGACCCGGCAGCGACCAGGGCTTCCTTGTTGGCCAACAACACGCGCTTGCCGCTGCGGGCCGCCGCCAGCGCCGCAGGCAAA
Source organism: Achromobacter semiaridum (assembly GCF_053543755.1). NCBI lineage: Bacteria > Pseudomonadati > Pseudomonadota > Betaproteobacteria > Burkholderiales > Alcaligenaceae > Achromobacter > Achromobacter semiaridum. Next base: position 57,020 of record NZ_JBLVOL010000058.1, read on the forward strand.
CCGGCAGCGCCGACGATGGCGGCCATGACGGAATCGCATTCAGGGTCAGCCGCGGTGTCCGCCAGCGCCCGGGCGCCGACGCGGATTTCGGGCATCGCCTGCTTGCTTTTCCAGGCGGCGGTGAATTGCTTGCGGGCCGCGTCATCCGGCACCACCACAACGGCGGCGTGGCTGGCCTGCGCCTGTTCCGCCAGGCGTTCCATCCGGCTGTACGCGGACAGCGCGTAAACCGCCAACCGATCGGGGTGGCGGGCAATCACATCCAGCGTGCTTTCACCGATCGACCCGGTCGACCCCAGCACGACGACGCGTTGAAAAGCCGTCAAAACAACACTCCAGACAAAAGTAGCGCAAACGGCGCAACCGGAAGAATCGCATCGATGCGGTCATAAACCCCACCGTGGCCCGGCAGCAGCGTGCTGGAATCCTTGCGGCCGGCGCGGCGCTTGAGCAGCGATTCGAACAGGTCGCCAACGATGGACACCACGCCCAGCAACGCAGCGATGGGCAGCGCCAGCCAGAAGCTCCAGCGTTCAACCAGCGCATGGCCGAACGAGCCGTCCCACAAGCTGGACAAGCCGATCCAGATCACGGCGCCCAACACGCCCGCAATGGCGCCCTCAATGGTCTTGCCCGGGCTGACCCGAGGGGCCAGTTTACGCTTGCCGAACGCCCGGCCGGCGAAATAAGCGGCAATGTCGGCCACCCAAACCAGCGCCAACAGCGACACCACGAACCCCGCGCCGCGCGCGATGAACATCTGCGCCAGCACGGCCCAGGCCGCAAACGCGGCGGGGACCGAAAAGACGGACCAGCCCAGGCTGGCAGGCGAAGCGTCGGAACGGCCCTGGATTACGGCCGTGAAGCCGCCCAACAACCAGACGGCCGCCACGGCCGGCACCACATAGCGCAACACCCACGCAGGATCGCGCCAGCCCACGCCGTTGCCCGCCAGCCAGGCCGACGCCAACGCCAGCATGCCGCAAAACAGCAGCACGGCGACGCCGATGGCAATCAGGGGGGACGGGGGCTGGGGCAGCGTCAAGCGCAGCCATTCCCAGTTGGCGCACGCGGCGGCCAGGGCCAGCAAGGCAACAAACCACCAGGGATTCGCGCTGATCATCGCGGCGGCCAGAATGGCCAACAAGATGACGGCGGTAACGATACGCTGGCCCAACATATGACGGTCTCCTCGTGTGCTGCTCTGGAAAGACGCGCTTGTCGCGGTCTGCTTACTGCGCGCCGGTTTCACTGACTTGCGCGCTGGTGCGGCCGAAGCGGCGTTCGCGGGTGCGATACCAGTCAAACGCCGCCTGCAACTCGGCGGCGCCGAAGTCCGGCCAATAGCGATCCGTGAAGTAGAACTCCGCGTAGGCCATCTGCCAGATCAGGAAATTGGAAATGCGCTGCTCACCGCCGGTGCGGATGAACAGGTCGGGCTCGGGCGCCCAGGACATCGACAAGTGGCGGGCCAGCCGCTCTTCGTCGACCCGCTCGGGGTGGGCGGCCAGATCAGGTTCGGCCGCGAGCATCGCGCGCGTGGCTTGAAGAATGTCCCAGCGGCCCCCGTAGTTGGCCGCCACGGTCAGGTGCAGGCGGTCGTTGTGGGCGGTGCGCGCCTGCGCGGCCAGGATCAGCTCTTGCAAGCGGGGCTCGAACGCGCTCAGGTCACCGATGACGTGCAAGCGCACGCCCTGCTCTTCCAGCTTGCCGATTTCGCGTTCAAGCGCCTGCACGAACAGGCGCATCAGCAGCGAAACTTCTTCGGCGGGCCGGCGCCAGTTTTCGGAACTGAACGCAAACAGCGTCAGATAGCGCACGCCCGCGCGGCCGCAGGCTTCAACCACCCGGCGCACCGCCTGCACGCCCTTGGCGTGGCCGGCCGTGCGAGGCAGCAGCCGTCGCGTAGCCCATCGCCCGTTGCCGTCCATGATGATGGCCACGTGTTCTGGGATGTCGCGAGTATCGGGAACCGCCTGGGTCGAACTGGTTGCCATGGATGTGGGACTTAAGCGCGGAAAGCCGGCCAATATCGAAACTACGGGAGAAAAACCTGCGCCGTCGTTCCATTGCTGCGTAAGGGTGCTGCGAAGCAATGGTAAGGACGGCGCATGGGCAAGAAAATCCTGACGCCGGAGCGATACGGCCAAGCCGCCCGCCCCGAAGCAATCACGGATTATACGGTCATGATTTCCGCTTCTTTCTGGACGACCATCTTGTCGATGTCGGCCACGGCGCGATCGGTCAGCTTCTGGACATCGTCCTGCGCACGACGTTCGTCGTCCTCGGAGATTTCCTTGTCCTTGACCAGCTTCTTCAGGGCTTCGTTCGCTTCACGGCGCAGGTTGCGCACGGCGATCTTGGCGTCTTCGCCTTCGCTGCGCACAACCTTGGTCAGGTCGCGGCGGCGCTCTTCGGTCAGGGCGGGCATCGGCACGCGGATGGTGTCGCCCATCGAGATCGGGTTCAGGCCCAGATCCGATTCACGGATGGCCTTTTCGATCGGGCCGGCCATGTGCTTTTCGTAGGGCTGCACGCTGATGGTGCGGGCGTCCACGAGGTTCACGTTGGCGACCTGGCCGACTGGCACCGGCGAGCCGTAGTACTCGACCTGCACGTGGTCCAGGATGCCGGTGTGGGCGCGGCCCGTCCGAATCTTGCCCAGGTTGATCTTGAGCGTATCAAGCGACTTGGCCATCCTGGCTTCGGCGGATTTGCGAATTTCTGCTGCGCTCATGGAATTTCCTTTTCTTTAAACGTGTACCAACGTGCCTTCGTCTTCGCCGCTGACCACTCGCTTGAGCGCGCCGGACTTATTGATCGAAAACACTTTGATCGGCAGTTTCTGGTCACGGCACAGTGCGAAGGCCGTGGCGTCCATGACTTCCAGACGGCGCACGATCGCTTCATCGAAGCTGATCCGCGCATAGCGCGTCGCGGTGGGGTCCTTGTTGGGATCCGCACTGTAGATGCCGTCCACTTTAGTGGCTTTCAACACGATCTCCGCGCCGATTTCGGCGCCACGCAAGGCGGCGGCGGTGTCGGTCGTGAAGAAGGGGTTGCCCGTGCCCGCGGCGAAGATGACGACCTTGCCCTCTTCGAGGTAGCGCAAAGCCTTCGGGCGGATGTAGGGTTCGACGACCTGATCGATGTTCAGGGCGGATTGTACGCGGGTGTCGATGCCCTTGTGCTTCAGCGCGTCTTGCAGGGCAAGCGCGTTCATGATGGTGGCCATCATGCCCATGTAGTCGGCGGTGGCGCGGTCCATGCCCTGCGCACCCGGGGCGACGCCACGGAAAATGTTACCTCCGCCAATGACGATGGCCAGTTCGACGCCCGTGGCGGCGACTTCGGCGATCTCATCGGTCATGCGGACGATGGTGGAACGGTTGATGCCAAAAGCATCCTCGCCCATCAGCGCCTCGCCGGAAAGTTTGAGAAGAACCCGTTTGTATGCTCTGCTGCTCATAGGTGATATCCCGAAGAACAATCCGACGAAAGTGTAAGACAAGAATGAGGGTGACCCTCAATGCCCCAGGGCTGACTATCTGCCGGGCGCTGCTGCACCCGGACCGGCCCCTCGGCGTAAAAAGGCCGGACTAGAATTTAATCTAGTGCCGGCCTTTAAGCACTACCCCTGACGGTTAGGCTGCGCCGGCGGCGGCAGCGGCAACCTCAGCGGCAAAGTCGCTGGTCTTCTTCTCGATACCTTCGCCGACAACAAACAGCACGAACTTGCTGATCGAAGCGCCATTGGCCTTCAGGTGCTGCTCAACCGTGTGCTTGTCGTTCTTGACGAAAGGTTGCGACAGCAGGGTCACTTCCTTCAAGAACTTGGCGACCGAACCTTCAACCATCTTGGCGACGATGTCAGCCGGCTTGCCGGATTCGGCGGCCTTCTGCTCGGCAACCGAACGCTCGGCGGCGATGTCGGCCGGGTTCACGCCGTCGGCGTTCAGGGCCTTGGGCTTCGTGGCGGCGATGTGCATCGCCAGGTCCTTGCCCACTTCTTCGGCGCCGGAGTATTCCACCAGCACGCCGATCTTGCCGCCGTGCACGTAGCTTGCCAGCGCATTCGGCGTTTCGATGCGCTCGAAGCGGCGGATCGAGATGTTTTCGCCGATCTTGCCGATCAAGGCGGTACGGGTCGTTTCAACGGTGCCTTCACCGAACGGCAGGGCCGACAGAGCGGCGACGTCGGCCGGGTTCTGCGTGGCAACCAGTTCAGCCAGCTTGTTCACGAAGCCGACGAAGTCGTCGTTCTTGGCAACGAAGTCGGTTTCGCAGTTGATTTCGACCACGGCGCCTTTCTTGGCGTCGGCGGAGATGAACAGACCGATCAGGCCCTCGGCGGTGACGCGGGCAGCGGCCTTGCTGGCCTTGTTGCCCAGCTTGACGCGCAGGATTTCTTCGGCACGAGCCAGGTCGCCTTCGGCTTCCGTCAAGGCCTTCTTGCACTCCATCATGGGCGCGTCGGTCTTCTCGCGCAGTTCCTTGACCAGGGCAGCGGTAATTTCAGCCATGTTTGCTCCAATTTTTGCTAAGACACGCCCCGGCTCGCCGGGGCAGTGATTTGATTCGATGGGACGCCCGCCAGTGGCGGGCCAGGAAGATGGGAGCCCACCTTCGCAGTGCCGGCGAGGCGGGAGCGGTTCTGTTTCAAAAGCCGCTCCCGAACACTAACCGCCGGACATGACAGCAGGCTTAGGCCTGGTTGTCCTGCACTTCAACGAACTCTTCCTGACCTTCGCCTTGCTCTTCGACCAGACCATTGATGTTCTGTTCGCGGCCTTCCAGCACGGCGTCGGCGATGCCCTTGGCGTACAGCGCGATGGCCTTGGCCGAGTCATCGTTACCGGGGATGACATAGTCGATGCCGTCCGGCGAGTGGTTGGTGTCAACCACGGCGACGACGGGGATACCCAGCGTCTTGGCTTCGGCGATGGCGATCTTGTGGTAGCCGACGTCGATGACGAACATGGCGTCAGGCAGACCGTTCATGTCCTTGATGCCGCCGATCGACTTGTTCAGCTTGTCCAGTTCGCGTTGGAACAGCAGGCCTTCCTTCTTGATCATGCGCTCGGCGCCGCCTTCAGCGACGACGACTTCCATGTCCTTCAGGCGCTTGACCGAGGTCTTGACCGTCTTGAAGTTGGTCAGCATGCCGCCGAGCCAGCGAGCGTCGACGAAGGGCATGCCGCAACGAGCGGCTTCAGAGGCGACCAGCTCGCGAGCAGCGCGCTTGGTGCCGACAAACAGGATGTTGCCGCCGCGAGCAGCCAGCTGCTTCACGAACTTGGTGGCTTCCTGGTACTTATCAACCGTCTTTTCCAGGTTGATGATGTGAATCTTGTTGCGGTGACCGAAGATGTACGGAGCCATCTTGGGGTTCCAGTAACGGGTCTGGTGACCAAAGTGGACACCCGCTTCCAGCATTTCGCGCATCAAAGACATGTAATTCTCCAAGGGTTGGTTTCTTGCGCCGCACCTGCATCAGCATCTGGCTGACACCCTGGGTGGTGAGACGCGCGATTTCCCGCAACACGCGGGATGGACAAAATTTTAACCGGGCCGACCGATCACTGCCGCAATAAAACTACTGCTTCCGCGATAAACCCAGACGACCGACACAACAGGAACCCTGCACCGCACACTTGCCCATGCTTGTTCTACACAAGCAGGCGCTGAGCCAGACACTCCAGGAGATTCCTGGAAGTTTCCGGGGTTCAGCGCACCCGGACTTGTTTTGTTGGCAGCGAAATCCAGCTCTTCACATTCAGGCTTGACGCCCTCTTGCGCATCAGGCCGCCAGGGCATTTCTTCAAAAAACCCGAAGGTTTTCAAGAACTTAATCTGGCGCCCATACCGAACCTGCATCGCCGCTCAAAAACATGACCGGGCTTACAAGCACGCCGTGCCCCAACTTGAGTAAGATTCCAGCCGCCCCACTTGGCTTAAGGCCACAACCGCCCCACCCGCCCCGCCTCAGAACCTGACTGCCTGCCCGATTTCGCTCCACAACCTTCGCTTGCGGTGAAACTTCAGGACATGCCGCCGATCTCATGAAACAGATCGTTTGGGCCATTGAATGGCCTTGAGAAGTGAACCCAGCTTTGAGCCCTACCTTCGTCGGGATCGGCTCTTGCCGTAACCCGATTGCTCCCCAAAATTTTAGGGAAGCCTATAATTCTACTATTCTTTCAAGCAGACATTCAAGCGAGAGATCGTCAAGTTACTCCATGGGCACAATTACCAATCCGGCCGACCTGGCCAAGATGCGCGCCGCCTGCCAGGACGCCGCCAAAGTCCTCGATTTCATCACCCCCTACGTCAAGCCGGGGGTCACAACCGGCGAGCTGGACCGCCTTTGCCTGGAATACCTGACTGATGAATTGAAGGTCAAGTCCGCCACGGTGGGCTACGCCCCGCCCGGCTACCCGCCCTTCACCGGCGCCATCTGTACGTCCGTGAACCACCAGGTGTGCCACGGCATCCCGGGCGACAAGGTCCTGAAAAATGGGGACTCTCTCAATATTGACGTCACCATCATCAAAGACGGCTGGTTCGGCGACACCAGCCGCATGTACGCCGTGGGCGAACAGTCCATCTTGTCGCGCCGCCTGACTGAAATCACCTTCGAATGCATGTGGAAGGGAATCCAGCAGGTCAAGAACGGCGCCACCCTGGGCGACGTGGGCAACGCCATTCAGAAGCACGCGGAAGCCAACGGCTTTTCGGTGGTGCGTGAATTCTGCGGCCACGGCATCGGCCAGCGCTTCCATGAAGATCCCCAAGTGCTGCATTATGGCAAGCCGGGCACCGGCGTGAAACTGGAAACGGGCATGTTGTTCACCATTGAACCCATGATCAACGCCGGCCGCCGCGAAATCCGCCAGCTTGCCGATGGCTGGACGGTGGTCACGCGCGACCACAGCCTGTCCGCCCAATGGGAACACGCCGTCTGCGTCACGGAAACCGGCTATGAAGTGCTGACGCTGTCGCCCGGCATGCCGCCCCCGCCGGCCTTCATCACCGAGCCCATCGTCATCCCCGCCGTGTAAGGCTCCGCCGCCCGCCCATGACCGCCGAATTCCTAAGCTCCCTGCGCGAGCGCATCCAGCAGTCCCGGCGCGCCGCGGTGGCGCAGTTTCGCGAGCACGAACGCCCGGACACCTTGCTGTCCGAATTGCGGCGCATCGTGGACGCCGCCCTGCGCGACCTGGTCAAGCACTACCCGCTGCCGATGGGCGCCACGCTGGCGGCGGTGGGCGGTTATGGCCGCGGCGAACTGTATCCGCATTCCGATGTTGACCTGCTGATCCTGTTGCCGCACGCCCCCACGCGCGAAGAAGAAACCGCGATTGAACGACTGGTGGCCTCGCTGTGGGACCTGGGCCTGGAGCCCGGCCACAGCGTGCGCACCATTGAAGATTGCGAACGCGAGGCCGACGCCGACATCACCGTGGAAACGGCGTTGCTGGAATCGCGCTGGCTGGCGGGCAGCCGCATCCTGATGCGCAAGTTCGACGCGGCCACCAAGTCGCGGCTGGATCCGCGCGCCTTCTTCCGCGCCAAGCGGGTCGAGATGCAGCAGCGCCACGCGCGCTACCACGACACCCCCTACGCGCTGGAACCGAACTGCAAGGAATCGCCCGGCGGCCTGCGCGATCTGCAAGTGATTCTGTGGATGGCGCGCGCGGCGGGCTTTGGCGACAGCTGGCGGTCGGTCGCGCAAGCGGGCCTTTTGACCCCTTCCGAGGCGCGCGATCTGCGCAAGGCCGAGCAGGCATTCAAGCGCCTGCGCATTGAATTGCATCTGCTGTCGAACCGCCGCGAGGACCGCGTGCTGTTCGATTTGCAGCCGGCACTGGCCGAGGTCTACGGCATTCATGCCACCGCCACGCGACGCGGCAGCGAACTGCTGATGCAGCGCTATTACTGGGCGGCGCGGCTGGTAACGCAGCTGAACGGCATCCTGGTGCAGAACATCGAAGAACGGCTGTTTCCGCGCCCCGATAGCGACGCGCGCGATATCGACGACGATTTCCGCAACCTGCGCGACCGCCTGGACATCATTCGCGACGACGGTTTCGAACGCAATCCCACTCTGCTGCTGCGCGCCTTCCTGGTGATGCAGCAGCATCCCGAACTGACCGGCATGTCGGCGCGCACGCTGCGCGCCATCTGGCATTCGCGCCACCGCATCGACGCGCAGTTCCGCCGCAATCCGGTCAACCGCAAGCTGTTCCTGCAAATACTTCAGCAGCCGCGCGGCATCGTGCACGAACTGCGGCGCATGACCATGCTGAACATCCTGCCCCGCTACCTGCCGGTGTTTCGCCGCATTGTGGGCCAGATGCAGCACGACCTTTTCCACGCCTACACGGTGGACCAGCACACGCTGGCGGTGGTGCGCAACCTGCGCCGCTTCACCATGCCCGAGCACGCCCAGGAATATCCGCTGGCCAGCCAGCTGATTGCCGGGCTGGACCGGCACTGGCTGCTGTACGTGGCGGCGCTGTTTCATGACATCGCCAAAGGCCGGGGTGGCGACCATTCCGAACTGGGCGCCCGCGAAGTGCGCAAGTTTGCGCAAGACCACGGCATGGACCCGGAAGACGCCAAGCTGGTGGAATTCCTGGTGCGCCAGCATCTGCTGATGTCTGCCGTTGCACAAAAGCGTGACCTTTCCGACCCGGCGGTGGTGCAGGAATTTGCCACCACGGTCAAAGACGAACGCCACTTGACGGCGCTGTACCTGCTGACGGTGGCCGATATCCGGGGCACCAGCCCCAAGGTATGGAACGCCTGGAAGGGCAAGCTGCTGGAAGATTTGTACAAGCTGACGCTGGCGGCCCTGGGCGGCGCCCACGCGGACGCGCACACCGTGCTGACCGAGCGCAAGGAAGAAGCGGCGCGCCTGACGCGCCGGGCCGGCCTGCGCGACGACGCCCGCGAGGCCTTCTGGAACCAGCTGGACGTGGCCTACTTCCTGCGCCACGACGCCTCGGACATTGCCTGGCACACGCGCCACCTGTATCACCAGGTGGCGCCCGCGCAAGCCGTGGTCAAGGCCCGCCCCACCGAGCAAGGCGAAGGCCTGCAGATCATGGTCTACACGCGCGACGCGCCGGACCTGTTCGTGGCGATCTGCGGCTACTTCGACGCCAAGAGCCTGTCCATTCAAGACGCGCGCATCCACACCACCCGCCATGGTTGGGCGCTGGACAGCTTTATCGTGCTGCTGCCCGAAGGCGCCAGCGACCTGCGCGCGCAAGCCACGCTGGTGGAACACGAACTGGCTGAACGCCTGAAGGACCCGCACGCGGCGGCGCAGGCACAGCCCAACCGGGGTGGCCATTACGGCCGCAACCGGCAATCGCGCGTGTCGCGGGTGTTTCCCGTCATGCCGCAGGCCGAGCTGCAACCGGATGAGCGCAGCACGTCGTGGCGCTTGTCCGTCACGGCCACCGACCGCCCCGGCCTGCTGCACGCCCTGGCGCGCGTGTTCGCCCGACACGAAATCAACCTGCTGATGGCCAAGATCATGACGCTAGGCGACCGCGTGGAAGACGTGTTCATCGTGGACGGGTCCACCCTGGCCCGCCCCCGCAGCCAGATGCAGTTTGAACGCGACATCCTTGATGCGCTGGCCGGCGACGAGGCGCAACAACGGGTCGCTTGATCTGACCGCACCCGCCGCATCGCCAGACCCCGCCCGGACCGCATACAATCCGGGTTTTCGGCTAGGCGATGCCCGCTCTCATGCAGCTCAACGACTATCTGCGCGTCTTTGGTGGCAGCTTCTTTTTTGCGCTGGCCACGCTCTTGCCCTTCCTGAACCCGCCCGCGATCGCGCCGATTTTCCTGTCGCTGACCGAAGGCGCCTCGTCGGCCACGCGCGTGGTGCTGGCCAAGCGCGTGGCCATCAACGTGTGCCTGATGCTGATCGTGGCCATGGTGGCCGGCAACGTGCTGCTCAGTTTCTTCGGCATTTCGTTGTCGATCGTGCGCGTGGGCGGCGGCATGCTGGTGATCGCCAGCGCCTGGCGGCTGGTGAATTCGCCCGACGCCGATACCGAGCGCGTGGCCCGCATGGCCGAATCGTTCACGCCCGAAATGGCCAAGGCGCGCGCGTTCTACCCGCTGACCTTTCCCATCAGCTGCGGCCCGGGTTCGATTGCCGCCGCCATCACCGTGGGCGTGTCACTGCGTGATCAGAACCATGTGCTGAGCCTGGTACGCCTGGGCGGCTCGATTCCGGGCATCATCGCGGTGTCGCTCACCCTGTATATCTGCCTGCGCTTTGCCGCCCAGATGCTGCACCGGCTGGGCGACAACGGCACGGCCGTGTTCATGCGGCTGTCCGCCTTCATCATGCTGTGCCTGGGCGTACAGATCTTCTGGGAAGGCGCCCGCGACCTGATGCTGGGTTTGTTGACGCAGGTAATGCAACCAATTCCGGTTCCCAAAGCCTAAGCGTTGGCCGGGCCGTAAGCCCGCATCGACAATCTCAAGACAAGCTAAAAAAAAATGACTACCCGCTCTGAACGCCTGCTACGCCTGATTGCCCTGTTTTGCTTCGGCGCCGTTGGCGTCGCCCTGATTTCCCAACACGTCTTCGACATGCCGCCCTGCGCCTGGTGCGTGCTGCAACGCCTGATCTATCTGGTGATCGGCGTGGTGGCGCTGGTGGGCGGCTTTGGTGGCGGCCGTGCGCTGACCCGCATCGCCGGCGCGCTGGCGGCGCTGCTGTCGTTGTCCGGCGTGGTAGCGGCCTGGTATCAGTACACCGTGGCGGCCAACATGCTGTCATGCGACCAGACGTTTGCCGACCGCTTCATGACCGGCATCGGCCTGGAAGGCAACGTGCCCTGGGTGTTCGGCATCTTTGCCACCTGCATGGACGCCAAGGTGCCGGTGCTGGGCATTGAATACGCTCTGTGGAGCCTGGCGCTTTTCGTGATCCTGTTCTTCATGGCGTTGCCGGTGGTCTTCGGGCGCGCGCCTGCTCGCCCGGCGCTGTGACTGCCCTGAAATTTCTGACCGGCTATCCGGAACCCCTGCTCGTCCAGGCCCAGACGCTGCTTGAGCGCGGCAAGCTGGGCGACGCCCTGCTTGCGCGCTACCCGGATGGACCACACGATATCCGCACCGACCGCGCGCTGTACCAGTACGTGACCGACCTGAAGAACACGTATCTGCGCAATGGCGACCAGATCAACAAGGTGGCGTACGACAGCAAGATTCATGTGATCCAGCACGCGCTGGGCCAGCACACGTACATCTCGCGCGTGCAGGGCGGGAAATTGCGCGCCAAGCACGAGATCCGGGTAGCGACGCTGTTCAAGACCGTCCCCGCGCAGTTCCTGAAGATGATCACCGTGCATGAATTGGCGCACCTGAAAGAGAAGGACCATAACAAGGCCTTCTACAACCTGTGCCTGCGGATGGAACCGCACTACCACCAGTACGAATTCGATCTGCGGCTGTACCTGACGCATCTGGAAGCAACGCGCGAAACGCTGTGGGCGCCGCAGAGCTGAAGGCGGTGCAGCGAACCTCCCCACGCACTGGTCGTACCAATTCTGCTTGAAAATGTAGCGCCCTAGGCGAACCCGGTGCGAGCTGGACGGCAATTCTTGGGTATCATTGCCTCCGGCGCCTGATTGGCATGCGCCGCCGCCCGCACAGGGCGGCAAATTGGTCGTACCAATATCTCATGCGCCTGTCAGACCAAGTCGCTGAAAAGCTGTTATCCCTGATCCAGGCCCGGGACATCCCGCCGGGCGGAAGGCTGCCCGCCGAACGCGGCCTGGCGCAAAGCCTGGGCGTATCGCGCACGGCGTTGCGTGAAGCGATCCAGAAGCTGTCCAGCCACGGCATCCTGATCAGCCGCGTCGGCGCCGGCACTTTCCTGGCGGCCGACGCGCATCAATGGCCGCAGGAATCGATGTCGCCGCTGGCCGCGCTGATGCAGCATGACCCGCAGTACCGCTATGACGTGCTGGAAACGCGCTGCGCGCTGGAAACCAGCACCGCCGGCTATGCCGCCCAGCGCGCCACCGATGCGGACAAAGCCAAGATCCAACGCTGCTTCGACCAGATGGTCGACTACCAGCAACGCGGCAATGCCGAACTCTCGGCCCACGCCGACGCGCAGTTTCACCTGGCCATCGCCGAAGCCTCGCACAACCTGGTGCTGCTGCAAGTCATGCGGGGGCTGTTCGACCTGATGCTGTCCACGGTGGCGCAAAACCGCCGCATCATGGTCATCCAGGACAGCCCGGCCTCGCACGACAAGCTGACGCATCAACATCAGGCGCTGATGCAGAGCATCCTGGATGGCGACCCCGATCAGGCGCGCGCCGTCATCGGCCAGCATCTGGACTACATCCGCGCCACGCTCGTCAAAATGGACGAAGACGCCGCCCGCCGCGACCGCGCCACCCGCTTGCCCTTCCCGCCCCCGACTCTGCCCCAACCATGACGCCACCCACCGCCCCCAACACCGGCAGCCAGCTGCTTACCCAATTGCGCGCCGTGGTCGGCCACGGGCATGTACTGACCGGCGATTCGGCCACGCGCCGCTTTCGTCGCGGCCATCGTACGGGCGAAGGCCGCGTGCTTGCCGTGGTACGGCCGGGCACGCTGCTGGAGCAGTGGCGCGTGCTGCAAGCCGTGGTGCAATCTGGCCGCATCGTCATCATGCAGGCGGCCAACACCGGCCTGACCGGCGGGTCCACGCCCGATGGCGATCAGTACGACCGCGAGATCGTGCTGATCAGCACGCTGCGCATTCCCGGTGTGCAAGTGATCCGCGACGGGCGGCAGGTGGTGTGTCTGCCCGGCGCCACGCTGGACCGGCTGGAGCAGACGCTGGCGCCGCTGGGCCGCGAGCCGCATTCGGTAATCGGGTCGTCCTGCATCGGGGCGTCGGTGCTGGGCGGGGTGTGCAATAACTCGGGCGGCGCCTTGCTGCGGCGCGGGCCCGCCTATACCGAACTGGCGCTGTATGCGCGCGTGAATGACGACGGCTCGCTTGCCTTGGTCAACCATCTGGGTATTGACCTGGGGCAGACCCCCGAAGAGATCCTGACCCGTTTGCAGGCCGGTGACTATGGTCCCGGCGATATCCGCGATGACGTGGGCGCGGCGTCGGACCCCAACTATGCCGAGCATGTGCGCCAGATCGATGCGCCCACGCCGGCGCGCTTCAATGCCGACCCCTCACGCCTGCACGAAGCCTCGGGCTCGGCCGGCCGCGTCTGCCTGTTCGCGGTGCGGCTGGACACGTTCGAGCGCGAGCCCAGCACGGTGTTTTATATCGGCAGCAATCTGCCCGACGACCTGACCGCCGTGCGCCGGGAACTGCTGGCCAATCTTGCACGGCTGCCGATCGCGGGCGAATACATCCATCGCGACGCATTCGACATCGGCGCGCGCTACGGCAAAGACGTGTTTCTGCTGATCGACAAACTGGGCACGGCACGCGTGCCCAAGGCATTCGCCATCAAGAGCCGACTGGACGGCATTGCGGAACGACTGGGCTTGCCCGGCGTGGTTGACCGCGCGATACAGGCCGTGGTGGCCCTGCTGCCGAATCATCTGCCGCGCCGCATGCGGGACTACCGCGACCGCTACGAACACCATCTGCTGCTGCGCGTGTCCAACGATACGGCCGAGGCCACGCGCGCCTTCCTGACGACGCATTTCGCGGGCCGCACGGATGCGGCGTTCTTTGAATGCGACGCCGAGGAAGGACGCAAAGCCTTCCTGCATCGCTTCGCCATCGCGGGTGCGGCAATCCGCTATCGCGACACGCATCGCTTAACGGTGCAGGACATCGTGCCGCTGGACATCGCGCTGCGCCGCAATGACCACGAATGGGTCGAGACGCTGCCGGCTGACATGGAACGCGACATCGTGCACAAGCTGTATTACGGGCACTTCTTCTGCCACGTGTTTCACCAGGACTACATCGTGCGCAAGGGCGTCGACCCGGTCGCGATGGAGCACCGCATGTGGGCATTGCTGGACGCGCGGCAGGCGGAATATCCGGCCGAGCACAACGTGGGTCACTTGTATGTCGCCAAGCCGGCGTTGGCCGCGTTCTATCGCGAACTGGACCCCACCAACACATTCAACCCGGGCATCGGGCACACATCAAAACTGTTGAATTGGGGCGCCTGCCGCGGCCAGCAAGGGCTGCCGGCCGCTTACCGCGGCCAAGAGGATGGCCGCGGCGCGCAGGGGTAGATCAGGCGTCGTTGGCGGCGTAGCCCATGTTGAATTGCAGGCCGCTGGCGCCTTCGTCCTGGCCGGGTTCGGCGCGCGACTGACCCAGGCGGGCCAGGTATTCGGCGGTGATGTCGCCCGTGACATATTCGCCGTCGAAGCACGAAGCCTCGAAGCGCTGCATCTTGGGGTTCAGGTCACGCACCGACTGCTGCATGTCGGACAGATCCTGGTAGATCAACGAATCAGCACCGATGGCGCGGGCGATTTCTTCGTCGCTGCGGCCGGTGGCGATCAGCTCCGATTGCGTGGGCATGTCGATGCCGTACACGTTCGGGAAACGCACCGGAGGCGCGGCGGAGGCGAAATACACCTTGTTGGCGCCGGCGGCGCGCGCCATGTCGACGATTTCGCGGCTGGTGGTGCCACGCACGATGGAGTCATCAACCAGCAGCACGTTCTTGCCCTTGAACTCCATGCCGATGGCGTTGAGCTTCTGGCGCACGGACTTACGGCGCACAGCCTGGCCCGGCATGATGAACGTGCGGCCCACGTAACGGTTCTTGATGAGCCCTTCGCGGTAGTCCAGGTTCAGGCGCGCGGCCAGCTGCATGGCGGCGGGACGCGAGGAATCCGGAATCGGCATGACGACATCGATGTCGCCCAGGCGCATGTTGCGCGCGACCTTGTCGGCCAGGTATTCACCCATGCGCAGGCGGGCGTCGTAGACCGACACGCCGTCGATCAGCGAATCCGGACGCGCAAAGTACACGTATTCGAAAATGCAGGGCACCAGCTGCGGGTTTTCGGCGCACTGGCGGCTGACGAAGCGGCCGTCCAGGTCGACGAACACAGCCTCGCCGGGCTCGACGTCGCGCACGAAGACAAAGCCACTGCCTTCCAGCGCCACGGATTCCGAGGCCACCATCCATTCAACGCCTTCGTCGGTTTCCATGCGGCCGATACACAACGGGCGGATGCCGTTGGGGTCGCGGAAGGCCAGCAGGCCGTAACCGGAAATCTGCGCCACGACGGCATAGGCGCCACGCACGCGCTTATGCACGGCCGACACCGCGCGGAAGATCGCGTCGTCGTCCAGCGACACACCGTTGGCCGACGATTGCAGTTCGTGCGCCAGCACGTTCAGCAGCACTTCGGAATCGGAGTTCGTGTTGATGTGGCGGCGGTCGACGCGGTACAGCGATTCACGCAGTTCACGCCAGTTGGTCAGGTTGCCGTTGTGGGCAAACATGATGCCGAACGGGGCGTTGACGTAGAACGGCTGGGCCTCTTCCTCGCTGGCGCTGGAGCCCGCGGTGGGATAGCGGACCTGGCCGACGCCGGACGTACCCGGCAACGAACGCATGTTGCGCGTACGGAAAACGTCGCGCACCAGCCCGTGAGCCTTGTACATATTGAATTGGTTGCCTTGCGACGTCGCGATGCCCGCGGCGTCCTGCCCGCGATGCTGCAACAACAGCAAGCTGTCATAGAGCAGCTGGTTGACCGGCCCGCGCCCGATGACCCCTACGATTCCACACATGGTGAGATTTCCTGGTTGATTTGAAGCTAATCAATACGGCAGCCACGTCGCCAAAGACGGCGGCAGCCACGTTTTGATATGTTTGATGGCCTCGATGGCCGAATGCGAAAACATGGCGTCCTTCCACCACGGCTCTTGGGGTAGCGGCGTATAGCCGGCAGCGGCAACCAGCGCCAGCACGATCAGCAGACCACGGGCCAGCCCGAACATTCCGCCCAGGCCGTGATCGGCCGGGCTGAGTCCGGTACTGCGGATCAAGGCGGCTAGCGTCATGTTGACCAAACCCACACCGAGCAGCACTAGGATGAACACCACGGCGTATGAGACCCCCATGCGCAGCAGCGTCGTTTCAATATAGGGCTCAAGCCACGTATACACCGTGGGGCCCCACCATATCGCGGCCACAAAGGCCAGCAGATAGGCGACCAGCGACAGCACCTCTTTGAGCAGGCCGCGCACCAGGCCCAGCACACCCGAGACCGCCAGGATGGCCAGCACGACGAAGTCGAAACCGGTCACTATTGGGCGGCGATAAAACCATTGTCATAGCCCAAGGTGCGCAAGCGCGCCTGGGCCGCCTGTGCCGCTTCGCGCGAGGGGAACGGCCCCACGCGCAAACGGTACTGCTGCTTGCCTCCGATGGAGGCCTGTTCAACGAATGCATTGGTAACGCCGGCCTGATGCAGTTTGCCGCGGCGCGATTGGGCATCTTCCGACGTGGTGTACGCCGCGATCTGCAATACGAAATTGCCCTTGGCGGCTGGCTTGGGCGTGGCGGCCGGCGCCGAAGCGGCCGGTGCAGAGCGCCCTTCCAGCAGTGCCAATGCGCGCGCGCCGTCATCGGAGCGCGTGTCGGGCTTGGCCGGCGTGGCGGGTTTGGCTTCCGGCTTGGCCTCGGGCTTGGGTTCCGGCTTGGGCTTGGCTTCGGGCTTGGGCGGCACCAGCGGCGGCGTGACCTGCACCGTGGTCCCCTGCGCGGTGGACGCCGTGGCGGTGGGCGGCGTGGACGTCACGGCAGGCGGCGTGGGCACCGGGGTTTCCGTGGGCGCGGCGCCTGTAGCTGCGCCGTTCCCGGCGGTGGCGCCCGATGCGGCTGCGCCCGACCCGGCGGCCTGCGGCTCGCTTACCTGCGGTTGGAAGGGGGTGTTGCGGTCCGGCACGCGGATGGGGATGTTGTCGGCAACCGGCACCGGCTGCGAATCAAGCACCATGGGCAGGATGATGACCGCCGCCAGCACAAGGGCGACGGCGCCTGCCAACCTGCGCCGCGCACGGCCGCGCAACTGCGCAGCCTGAACCTCGCTAGGCACTGCCGCCCGTTTAGAGGACTGCGCCTGGTCGGCAGGATCTTTGCGATTGAAAAAACCCATGGAAGAGAATTCCTTGCGGCGCCTTGCGGCAATATGGCGGCGGGCCGCCATGACCCGTTTTGCCTATGCCTTGCGACCCAGAGCCTGCAAAACCGAGGCCACGGTGAGAAACGACCCAAACACGACGATTCTATCATTCTCGACCGCCCGTTCGCGCGCCGCCGCAAAGGCTTGCGCGGGATCGTCGAAGGCGGCGATGCTGGGCGTTTCCGCCCCCGCGGGCGATGGCGGCAAGGCGGCGGTAACCTTGTCGGCCAGCGCCTGGCCCGACGTGCCGCGCGGCCCCGGAAGCCCTGCGCAATACCAGTGGTCGATACGGGTGCCCAGCTTGGCGATGACGCCGGCCAGGTCCTTATCGTTCAGCATGCCGAACACCGCGTGGGTGTACGGATGAAAGCCCATGTTGTCCAGATTCTGCGCCAGCACGGCGGCGGCATGCGGGTTGTGCGCCACGTCCAGAATCACCGACGGCTGGCCGGGCAGAATCTGGAAACGGCCCGGCAACGAGGCTTGCAGCAAGCCCAGCCGCACCGCCTGCTGCTGCACCGGCAGCCGGTCGCGCACCGATTCCAGCGCGGCCAGCGCGGCCGAGGCGTTCAGCAACTGGTTGGCGCCGCGCAGCGCCGGGTACGCCAGCGCGCTGCGGCGCTGCTCACGCCCGCCATACGCCCATTGCTGGCGGTCGCCGGAATAGTTGTAGTCGCGCCCGAACAGCCAGAGATCCGCGCCGATTTTTTCAACGTGATCCAGGAGCGATTGCGGCGGCACCGGGTCGCTGCAAATGGCCGGGCGGTCGGCGCGGTAGATGTGGGCCTTTTCGAAGCCGATTTTCTCGCGCGTGTCGCCCAGCCAGTCGGTGTGGTCCAGGTCTACGCTGGTGACGATGGCGCAATCGGCGTCGACGATATTGACGGCGTCCAGCCGCCCGCCCAGCCCCACTTCCAGCACGATGGCGTCAAGCCGCGTTTGCGAGAACAGCCGCAGGATGGCCAGCGTGGTGAATTCAAAGTAGGTCAGCGAGACCTCGCCGCGCGCCGCCTCGACCGCCTGGAACTGCACGATCAGGTCGGCGTCCGAGGCGATCTGGCCGTTGACGCGGGCACGTTCGTTGAAGTCGATCAGGTGGGGCGACGTGTACAGCCCGACCTTGTACCCGGCCGCCAGCAGGATGGCTTCCAGCATCGCACAGGTGGAACCCTTGCCGTTGGTGCCGCCCACCACGAACTTCACGCCCGACAACTCAAGCCCCATGCGCGTGGCCACGTCGCGCACGCGGTCCAGGCCCATGTCGATCGCGGTGGCGTGAATGGATTCCAGGTACTGGAGCCAGTCGGACAGGGTGGCGGAAGCGTCAGGCGAAGAAACGGGGGACATGTCGGGGCCGAGAGAGGAGATCAGCGCGGGATTTTAACAGTCGATGCCCGGTGTTTTCCCTAATCCCCTAGGGCGCGCCACGGTATCCGTTCCGAAAAAGCCTTGCCGATGTTTTTCGCATACGTGAAAATGAATTTACGTATGAAAACTTAGACGGATGAACATGACGCAATCTTCAACCCCCCGCTGGCTGGTTCGCGAAGCCGACATCCCCGGCTATCACCCCGCCAATCACACCGGCACCTTGAACCGCCGGCTGATCAGCCCCGAGACGGTCGGCGCGCGCGGCGTGGAAGTGCTGCTGGGCGTGATTGAAAAAGGCCAGGGCGCGCTGCCGCATGCGCATCCGGGCATCGAACAGGTCTGTTATCTGCTGTCCGGCACCGCGCGCGCGCAGGTGGCGGACGAAACGGCCGACATGGTGGCGGGCGACTGCTGCTACTTCCCACCCGACATCCCCCACGTATTTACCGTGACCAGCGACGAGCCCGCCAGGCTGCTGGTGATCTACACCCCTCCATACGAAGAATCCCCCGACCGCGTGATCCGGGACTTTCCGGCGCCCTCGCCCGCCGCCTGACGCGGCGCGGCAACAAGCAGCGGACGCAGAGCCGCGCTTGCATTCCCTGTCTATAAAAACTGGAGACAAACCCATGCACCCCTTCCGTTTATTCGGCACCGCCCTGCTCAGCGGCGCGGCAATGTTGGCCGCGCCCCTGGCGCACGCGGCCGACTACCCCAACAAGCCCATCACCTTGATCGTGCCCTTCCCGGCCGGTTCAGGCACCGACGCCGTCGGCCGCATCTTCGGCCAGGAACTGTCTACCATCCTGGGCCAACAGATCGTCGTCGAGAACAAGCCGGGCGCCAACGCGACCATCGCCGCCAGCTATGTGGCGCGCGCCAAGCCGGACGGCTACACGCTGTTCGTCACCACCAATACGTCGCACTCCGCCGCGCCCTGGTTGATGAAGAACGTGTCCTACGACCCCGTCAAGGATTTCACACCCATCGCGCGGGGCGGCAACCTGCCCTTCATCCTGGTGGTGAACCCGAAACGGCCCTGGAAGAACGTGGCCGAACTGGTGGCCGACGCGAAGAAGAACCCCGGCCGCATCACCTACGCCAGCGGCAACAGCACGGGCATCGTCGCGGGCGCGACGCTGGCGGACCGCGCCAAGATCGACATCCTGCACGTGCCGTACAAGGGCACGCCGCAGGGGCTAACCGACGTGGTGGGTGGCCAGGTGGATTTCATGTTCACCGACCTGGCTTCCGGCCTGCCCTTCGTGCAGTCGGGCCAGCTGCGGGCGCTAGCCGTGTCCACCGCCGACCGCAGCGCCATCGTGCCGGACCTGCCGTCCATGGCCGAGGCCGGCGTGAAGGACTTTGACCTGAATTCCTGGAACGGCTACTTCGGCCCGGCCGGCCTGCCGCCCGAGGTGGTCGCCAAACTGAATGCCGCCATCAACCAGGTGGTTGCCAAGCCCGACGTGAAGAAGCGCCTGGCGGGCCTGGGTTTCGACGCCTTTTCAGGCACGCCGCAGGACTTCGCCACGTTCGTCAGCGAACAGCGCGACCTGTGGGGCAAGCTGATCAAAGACGCGGGGATCCAACAACAATGACGCAGCATTCAGCCGCCGATGCCGTGCCAGGGGCGGTGCCTGGCGTAGCCGCCGGCGACGCAGTTGAACCCGGCTTCGGGACGACATCCGACACCGCCCCGGCCACCGGGCTTGCGCCTGCCGCCAGTGGCCCGCTGGCCGGCGTGCGCATCCTGGACCTGAGCTCGGTCGTGATGGGCCCGTACGCCACGCAGACGCTGGCGGACCTGGGCGCCGATGTCATCAAGGTGGAATCGCCCGCGGGCGACAACATGCGCGCCGTGGGCCCCATGCGCAATCCGGGCATGGGCCACCTGTACCTGCACCTGAACCGCAACAAACGGTCCATCGTGCTGGACCTGAAGACGCCCGAGGGCCTGGCGGCCTGCCTGAAACTGGCCGAAACCTGCGACGCGCTGCTCTACAACATCCGGCCGCAGGCCATGGCGCGGCTGGGCTTGTCTTACGAGGCGGTGGCCGCGCGTAACCCGCGCATCGTCTACCTGGGCGCCTACGGCTTCGGCGAGGCCGGCCCCTACGCCGGCCGACCCGCCTACGACGACCTGATCCAGGGGCAGACGGGCATCGCCGCGCTATCTGCCCAGCAAAGCGGCGACGTGCCGCGCTATGCGCCGCTGACGCTTGCGGACCGCGCGGTGGGCCTGCACGTGGGCATCGCGCTCGTGTCCGCCGTGCTGCACGCCAAAACCACGGGGCGCGGCCAGCAAGTCGAGATCCCGATGTTTGAAGGCATGGCGCACCTGGTGCTGGGCGATCACCTGGGCGGGGCGACCTTTGAGCCGCCGCTGGGCCCAACCGGCTATGCCCGGCTGCTGGCGCCGCACCGCCGCCCTTACGCCACGGCCGACGGTTATCTGTGCTTGCTGATCTACAACGACAAGCACTGGCGCAACTTCTTCAAGCTGATCGAGCAACCGGAATTGGCCCAGGACCCGCGCTTTTGCACACATGGCGCGCGGGCGGCGCACATCAGCGAGGTCTACGCCTTCGTGGCCGATGTGATCCGTACCCGCAGCACCGACCACTGGCTGGCAGCGATGGCCGGCGCCGACATTCCGGCCTCGCAGCTGTACACCGTGGACGACCTGCTGCAAGACGAGCACTTGGCCGCCACCGACTTCATCCGCCACATCGACCACCCCAGCGAAGGGCCGCTGCGCACCCCCGCGCCGCTGGGCCATTACCAAGGCACGCCGACATCGCTGCGCCGGCCCGCCCCCCGGCTGGGCGAACACAGCCGCGAGGTGCTGGCGCAGGCCGGCTACGACGACGCCCGGATCGACGACCTGCTCGCCCGTGGCATTACCCAGGACGGAAACGACTGATGGACTTTGCTTTCACCCCCGACCAATTGGCGTTGCGCGACGCTGTTTCGCGCATCTGTGACCGCTACCCCGACGAATACTGGCTGGAACGCGACCGCGAAGGCGGCTTTCCCGAGCCCCTGCATGCCGATCTGGCCCGCGACGGCTGGCTGGGCATTGCGATGCCGCAGGAATACGGCGGCGCGGGCCTGGGCATGACCGAAGCCGCGCTGATGATGCAGACCATCGCCGCGTCCGGCGCGGGATTTACCGGCGCGTCGGCCGTGCACATGAACATCTTCGGGCTGAACCCGGTAGTGGTGTTCGGCAGCGACGAGCAGCGTGGCCGCTGGCTGGAACCGCTGATCGCCGGCCGCGAAAAAGCCTGCTTCGCGGTGACCGAGCCCGATGCCGGGCTGGACACCACCAAGCTGTCCACCCGCGCCGTGCGCCAGGGCGACGAATACGTGGTGCACGGGCGCAAGATCTGGATATCGACGGCGCAAGTCGCCACCAAAATGCTGCTGCTGGCGCGCACCACGCCGTTGTCCGAAGTGGACAAGCCCACCCAGGGCCTGTCGCTGTTCTATACGGACCTGGACCGCGAAAAGATCGAAGTGCGCGAGATCGAGAAAATGGGCCGCAAAGCCGTGGACTCGAACATGCTGTTCATCGATGGCCTGCGCATCCCCGTGGCCGACCGCATCGGCGAAGAAGGCCGGGGCTTTGAATACATCCTGCACGGCTTGAACCCCGAACGCATCCTGATCGCCGCCGAAGCCGTGGGCATCGGTCGCGCGGCGCTGGACCGGGCGGTGAAATATGCCGGCGAACGCACCGTGTTCGGCCGCCCGATTGGCCAGAACCAGGGCATCCAGCACCCGCTGGCGCAAGCCTGGATGCAGCTGGAGGCCGCGGACTTGATGGTCTTCAAGGCCGCCAGCCTGTACGACGCCGGCCAGCCTTGCGGCCCCTACGCCAACACGGCCAAATATCTAGCGGCCGAAGCCGGCTACAACGCCTGCCAGACGGCGGTGATGACGCTGGGTGGCATGGGCTACGCCAAGGAATACCACGTGGAACGACTGCTGCGCGAGAGCTTCATTCCGCGCATTGCGCCCGTCAGCCCGCAGCTGATCATGTGCTTTATCGCCGAAAAGGTGCTGGGGCTGCCGAAGTCGTATTGAGGATTCAGGGGCGGCCCACCCCGGCCCGCCCCAGCCCGCGCCGTCAGGCCTGCTGTTCCAGCGCCGTGCAGGCCGCCCGCAGGATGCGCGCATAGGCCTCTTGCTGCGGCTCGATGCGGTAGATCGGGCCGCCCACCGAAATCGCATAGTGCTCGCCCGACAGCGTGACGGGCCACGCGATGGCGCCCACGTCGGCGATCGATTCCCCGCTGTTCATGAACCAGCCGCGTTGCCGCGAGCGTTGAAGATCGTCTTCCAGCGCCTCGGCGGTAACCAGCGTGCGCTCGTTGTAGCGCGTCATCGGCGTGCCGGCCAGAACGGCCTGGCGCGCGGCCTCGTCCATTAGCGACATCAGCGCCTTGCCCAGCGAATTAGCGTGTACGTCCTTGAACTCGCCGGCAACAGGCGCGTATCGGATGGTATGAGGCGAATCCAGCACGTCCAGATAAACGACGCGGCTGTCTTGCGTGAGCTTGGCGAAAACCACGGTTTCGCGGGTGGCGTCGCGCAATTCGGCCAGGCTGGGATAGACGCGGTCCAGAACCGGGTCGGCACGCGCGATGCGTTGCGCCATGGCAAGCAGCCGACCCGTGGGGTAGTACCCCTGGCGCCGGCCGGTTTCGTACAGATAGCCCAGGCCGGTCAGGGTGCGGATCAGCGCCAGGCAGCTGGACACCGGAACGTCAAGCAGACGGGCAAGTTCCGACAAGGGCAACGCGCGCTTTTCGCGGGCAAAGGTTTCGATGATTTCGATGACTCGCAGCGCCGTCTTGACACTCATTGCCCGATCCAAACTGATTAGCACGTGAAAGACCCAGCCCCGCCGGGGGCTAAAGTTCCCTGCAAAGGTGCCGTAATCGTAGCTGAGAATTCCCTGAAAACAGCGCGTTCCTCCGAGACGCCCACATCGCCGCTGGAGTGATCATGGCCGTAACCCCCCTAGCCCCCGCTACGTTCGCACCCGCTGCGCCCGTGTTGGCCCCCGTTGCAGCCGAACCGGCTGTAAGCGTGACGCCCGCCGCCGCCGCCACGAACAGCGGCGCCTCCGACAGTGCCACGTCGGACCAATCAGATTCGCAGAAGCTGCCGCTGGACAAGGCGCTGGACGAAATCAACGACCAGATGAAGGCGTGGTCGACTCAGCTTCAGTTCGAGATAGACCCGAACGTGCATCAGGTGGTGGTGTCGGTGGTGGACGCGGAGTCGGGCGATGTCATTCGCACGATCCCCAGTGAAACCGTGCTAAAGATCGCCAAAATGATCGTGAACATGCAAGGCAATGGCATCAAGACTTCGGCGTAAGTGACCCTTAAAACGGTGTTTTCCATGCAAGTTGGCGCCATTTCGTGAGGGAAACCCCGAATTAGGCCCGCCTTATGCCCTTACCCGGCCAATCGCCGGCACCATATTTTTGACAGAATCGCATCGCTAGGAAGGAATTTCACATGGCTTCTATTACCAACCTTGGGTCCGTGTCCGGCTTGCCGCTGGAAAAGATCCTGTCGGATTTGCAAGACGCCGAGACGAAAAAGCTCGAGGTCTACACGACCCGCGCCCAAAGCTACCAAACCCGTATCGACGCTTACTCGCAACTGCAAAGCGCGTTGGAAGCCCTTCAGTCGTCTGCCGCCGTACTGGGCAAGACCGAAACGATGGCTGCCATCAAGGGCAGCGTGACCGGCGGTTCCGCCCTGACGGCCACCGTGGCCGCGGAAGGCGCGGTGGCTGGCCAATACACCATCGAAGTGAAAAACCTGGCGCGTGCCCAAAGCCTGCAATCGTCGGCCGTGGCCGACCGCACGGCCAAGAACGGCGCCACCGGCACGTTTGAAATCGAGCTGGCCGACGGCACCAAACGTACCATCGACCTGAAAGACGACACGTCGCTGAACGGAATCGTCAAAGCCATCAACGCCGATGACAAGGCAGGCCTGCGCGCCACGGTCATCAACGACGGCAACGGCAACAACTTCCTGATGCTGACCGCGCGCGATACGGGCGAAAAGGCGTCGGTCAAGTCCATTACCGTCAACGGCGACCAGTCGCTGAAAGACATCCTGACCTTCAGCACCGACGCCGGCGGCGTCACCAGCGGCATGACGGCCACCAAGGGCCAGGACGCCGAAGTCATCATCAACGGCATCGCGGTCAAGAGCGGGTCGAACAACATTTCGACCGCCATCGACGGCATCACGCTGAACCTGGCTGAAAAGACAGACGCCGACAAGCCGATCACGCTGAAGCTCGAAGCCGACACGACGGTCGCCAGCAAGGCCGTGCAGGACTTCGTCACCAAGTACAAGACGCTGCAAACCACGATCAAGAACCTGACGTCGTTCGATGCCAAGGCCTCCACCAACCAGCCGCTGACCGGCGACGGCACGACGCGTTCGATCCAGTCGGCCCTGTCCGGCGCGCTGCAAGGCGTTCTGGGCAGCGGCACGCTGAAATCGATGGCCGATCTGGGCATCACCACCGATGCCACCGCCCGCGAACTGAAGCTGGACACGACCAAGCTGACCAAGGCACTGACGGAAAACCCGGCAGACGTCACCAAGCTGCTGACCGGCGAAAACGGGCTGGCCAAGAACATCGACGCCGCCCTCAAGGACGTGCTGGGTTCGACGGGTTCGCTCAAGACGCGCAAGGACGGCTTGGCCAAGTCCATCACCGCCGTGGATGCGCAGAAAGCACGGGCCAAGGCGTCCAGCGACGCTGAAATCCAACGGATGCGCGCGCAGTTTGTTGCGCTGGACACCTTCTACATGAAGATGCAAAGCACAGGCAGCTACCTGACCCAGCAGTTTGAGGCAATGAATAAGTCCAACAAGTAATTTATAGAAGATGCATTAAATGACGTATGCCGCCCGACGGCCCTCAGGGTCTTATTCTGTTCGTTCCTACGCCGATATCGGTCTGGAAACGCAAGTCCTGGGCGCAAGCCCGGAGCGGCTGATCACCCTGCTGTATCTGGGTGCGCGGGCGGCCATCGGGCAGGCACGTATCCATTTGAACGAAGGCCGGATCGCCGAACGCGGCGCCGCCATCTCGAAAGCGATCAAGATCGTCGATGAAGGTCTGAAGACGGGGCTTAATATGGAGGCCGGCGGCGACATCGCCGCCAACCTCGCCCTGCTGTACGACTACATCATCCGCACGCTGCTGACGGCGAACCTGAAGGCGGATGCCGAACAGCTGGATATCGCCGACCGGCTGCTGGCCGATCTGGCCGAAGCCTGGCAGACCTCCATCGACCGGCCCGCCGGTGGCATGGAGCCTTAATGGCCCGAACCATGTCCCTAGCCAGCCTGCGCACGCCCGAGATTTCCATGACGTCCCTTACCCAGTCCCCTCCCTCCATCCTGGAAAACTACCAGGAGATTGCGACCATCACGGGGGAAATGCTGTCAGCCGCCCAGGCCGGCGACTGGGATCTGGCGATGGTTCACGGCCAGCAATACTGCGAGCGCGTCGAGCTCCTGCGCCAGACCGAACAGAAGGCGCCGCTGGACGAAGCCACGCGCGCCATGAAGTACGACCTGCTTGTGCGCATCCTGGAAAATGACGCGCTGACGCGTGAGCTGGCCATTCCCCAACTGGCCCGCCTGGGCGAATTGCTGGGGCGCATGAAGCGCCAGCAGACGCTGTTGTCGGCCTACGGATACCAGCAGGCGCCTGAAGAATGAGCGTCGGTCCCGCCGCACTCGGTAACGTCCTGGTGCAGCGGTTGGACGCCGTGCTTGGCACGACGATGTCCGCCGCGAATGCCAACCAGGTTTCAGGCGCCCGGCCGGACGCCGTCAGCCAGCCTGGCGGCCCGGAAAAGCCCGGGTCGTCGGAAGGGTCCACCCGCGATCCCCGGCAAGGCATACAAACTGGCGGCGCCCGAGGCGACCGCCAGAATACCGTTGTCGACGCCAAGACCGCCGCCGCGCTGGCGCTGGCCGCGCGCGGGCTGGTCACCAGCAGCGACACCACCGCGTCCGCGCCGACCACGCTAGGCACCACTGCCCGCACGATTCTTGCCCTGCTGGCGCAATTTCCGGAAGCCGCGCCCGCCGTCCAGGGACGCGCGCCGCTGTGGAACGCCAATGGCGGCGCGGCCGGGCAAGCCTCCGCACAAGCCGGCTCCCAACCCGCGCCCGCAAACGGCCTGCCCCCCCAGCCCGGACAAGCCGCGCAGACGTTGCCGGGCGCCCCGCAGGCGGGCGCTACCGCGAATACCGCCACGCCCTCGGCCGCCCCTTCTGCCGCGACGGCCGGCGCCGATGCGGC